>JBPCXM010000672.1:0-7004 GCA_051008535.1 Pseudomonadales bacterium
GCTTGGTGATGAGCTCGATTTTCGCGTTTCCGTTCAGTACACCCGCCAGAGCAGTACCGGTGACGAATTGATCGGTGACTTCAATACCGACAGCGGCGGTGTGCAACTTGCACTTGGCTGGCAGGACTTCATTTTCAAAGTAGCCGGCACGGTGACATCCAATGACTTCGGTGTACAAAAGCCTTGGGGAGGTACGCCGAGTTATCTTTCAATCCAGCGCCTTGATTTTGACCGTGCGGGAGAGAGGGCTTACTTGCTGGGTGTGGCCTACAACGCAGACCGATGGATAAAAGGGCTGAGCGGATTCGCCACATTTGCATTTGGCAGTGATGCCGAAGTGGCGGAAACAGGGATTGACCTCCCCGACCGCAATGAATTCGACTTTACCATCGACTACAAACCAAAAAACGGAATTCTGAGGGGCTTCTGGATACGCGCTCGAGCAAACTTTATAGCCACCGAGGGCGATGATGAAGACATCGGAGACATAAGAGACTTCCGGGTCATTGTCAATTATCCGATCCGGCTTTTTTAAACGCTTGCCTTTTCGGCCACCAAAAACCAACAGCTGAAGGAGATAGCGATGCATAGGATTACAAAACAAGATCGACCTCCAGTCTGTTAAGATAGGGCTTCTGTTTATCACCCTGGGGCCAGCTGCAGCCAAGTATACGGGTTTGGTACCGGTCGCTCAGTCCTTCAAGAGATTCAACAATTCTTCACAATCAACGCCAGTATTCCATCTTGTTTGCCATCGTGGAATTCATGGAACGTGATTTTCGGAACCGAGGGGCTAGGTTGGCTCTGCAGCACGTAGTACCGATCCAGGCAAATGGAGGTCTCCTCGAGCCATAGATAACGCTCGGCTCTTCCGAGCATCTCGGCGATTATCGCAAGATTGGTCGAAAGCACTGCTTGGTCTGGACCCAGCGCAGACAACTGCTGCTCGATGTCCTCCATGCGCATTTGTAGCTGGCCGCGTTCGCCCGCTATGGCTTGATCATTTAAGCTGCCGCTGCGTTCCATGACGTCGAGCTTGCATTTTAACAGCGCCTTTCGAGCTGCCAGGTCTTTGCGCTCCTGTTGGCGTTCCACCAGGCGCGACAGCGCAATGCCCAGCAAGCGGTCGAACAAACGGCGCATTAGCAGACGTTGTGTCTCATCTTCACTTTGGGCAGGATCAACGAACCGGTGTTGGTGGAAACTGATAGTGGTTTTTGCAACATCCTTTCGCATCTCACCATCGACCATGGCAATACCAACAACATGCTTTTCTTTCTTGCGCACGGCCAGAACCGCGTTGACGGGACCGTGAACATGCGGCTTCGATTCTCGAAATTCCCTCAGCGCAGCGTCGCGGCTGATGATCTGCTCCAGGCGCTCGGTTGAGTAGAAAATCGAGGCAAGGGCGGGATTGTTCGCAAAATTATCACGACTTACCGGTACAGCTTCCGGCAGGCTTTCCACCAGGTGAACAACATGATCTATCGCGTGAAGGACGGGTCCACGCAGTGTTTTGGCGTAACCGCGCATCATGCGCAAGCGGGGATCTGTGCCATCGACAGCGCGCTCAATCGCCTCCTTGAGCAGCGCTTTTGGATACTTGAATTGACCCGAATGAGAATGCTCGAAAATGTTGGAAAAGAGCTTAATCATTGGCTTGCTCCAGCTTAGCGAGGGTTGGGCAAAGATCTCGCATCAACACCGCAGCAGTTGTGCAGTTTTTCACGCCGCACGGTAATGGCATTCGGCCAACACAGGATATACACGTAGCATAAAGCCCCACTACTAAGTTTGCAGCAGATCATTCCGCCCACCACTTGAACAGTTCGGCTACGTGATCTGATATGCAGCTCGACCAATCGGGCCAACACAATCGCCAGATAAAACTGACCGATGATGGCTTCGATTATCGCCCAGGACTTGACGAAGTTGTTTAGTGGCGTGACGTCACACGGCCTCCTCAGGGAGGCCTTCGGGCAAGCTGAACACGCTGGCCGCACCCAGGCTGCCCTGGAAGATGATTCCGTGCCCCGGCTTGTCGAGCTGCGCTTCTTTGAACAAAAACGAAAATATCTCATCCGCCTGAGCTTCGGTGCAGATCACGCTCACCACCCGGACGATGTCCGCCGCTGGCAGCTTGCCGCGTTTTGCCTTGGTTGCATGCAGCGCACCGACGCTAAGAAAAGAACCGGATTGGGCTCGCAAAACATCAAACTGTTCTCGCAGCACTCGTAGCAGGCGATTGTCGAGACCGTTGTCTGGGATCGCGCAGTGAATGATCTTGGCGCGCTCGTCCAGCGGGATCGCGGACCTGGTCATTCCTCACTGTCCTCGAGCCCCAGACGCTTGCGAACAGCGCTCGGCAAGTAGGTGGCGGCACGATCGAGCGGCGTGATGTACATGTAGCCCGCTCCCGGATTGTTGAGTTCCGCCGTGCGGTAGATAGACTCGAACACGGCGTCCTGCTGCTCCACCGAGACAATAAACGTGATTACCGCTTTGTCCGTCTCGACCGCCACCGCTAGCGCACCAAACCGCTCACGGGCCCCCCAGCCGTGCGCGGTCTGACCAATTGCCGCGCGCGCGCCAGCATCTTTGCCTGCCAGCGCGACCTTCTCGGCCCGGACCGCATCGACGACACAGGTGATGGCGGCCACGTCCGTCAGGTAGATAAAATCACCGAAATCACTCATACGATTGCCTGCACTTCCTCTTCACGATTAACAACGTTTGCCTGCACTGCCGCACGGCGCTGCCGTTGCGCAACCAAGCGCCCCCACAGCCCCACCGACATCACGGAGATGATGGGCCCGATGGAGGCGAGGCAGAGAATACCGAAGCCTTCCACCGCATTGGTTGCGTTGCCGCAGCCGAGGCCCATGGCGAGCACGAGCGGCACCGTGATCGGCCCGGTGGTGACACCGGCCGAATCCCAGGCCACGTTGACGAACGTCTCGTCCGACAGATAGGTCAGCACGATGGCGACGAGGTAGCCCGGCACGATCATATACACCAGTGGCACGTCGAAGATCAGCTTTACGAGCCCGCCGGCAATGCCGAACGCCACTCCGAAAGAGACCGCGTAGATCAACGCCGACTTGCGCAGCACCCCGTTGGTGAGCTCCTCGGTGGTGACACCCAGCGCGTTGAGCGCCGGTTCGGCGATGGTGGCGCCGAAGCCGAGCACCCAGGCGAAGCCAATCGCCAGGACGATGCCGACGCCGTAGAAGTATAGGGGTGAGGCATCCACCCGCTCGATCTCCATG
This sequence comes from Pseudomonadales bacterium, assembly GCA_051008535.1. Classification (GTDB taxonomy): domain Bacteria; phylum Pseudomonadota; class Gammaproteobacteria; order Pseudomonadales; family JAUIET01; genus JBBKXJ01. The sequence goes on from JBPCXM010000672.1 coordinate 3,270, forward strand.
AACGCTGCAGGCACCAGGCTGCCCGCATTGTCACCGAGAGCCGAGAGCCCATAAGTCAACCCCAAATTGAAAATGCACATGCCGACGATGGTCAGGGCGATGCCGTAGAGCATCTCACCGGGATTGCTCAACCGTTCGCGAAGCAGTGTCAGCACCAGGAATAAAAACACCACCAAAGGCAGAATGGCGCGAATGCCGAGCATCACCTCCAAGCCCGGGCTGCGCTCGAACCAGGGCAGCTCGGTGGCAGCCCCGGCTGCTGCGGCGCTTGCTGCGGCCGCGGCAACGATCTCCTCCGGTGTCGCGGTGGTCGAGATGTACAGCGTCAGTAACATCACGCCGATGATCGGAAACAGCGATGCCAGGGTGACGATACCGAAGCCCGAAAGCCCGGATCCACTCTTACCCGCCGCATTTGCGATGCCGATGCCCAACGCCAGTACCAGCGGCACGGTCACCGGACCGGTCGTGACCGCACCCGCATCCCAGGCGAGCCCCAGAGTGCTGGCAAGATCAGGGACACTCGCACAGTAAATCGTCAATGCTAGGACGGGCGCGAGCGCCCCGTAAATCAGCGGCTTGAGGCTCCAGCCGTAGAGGAAGCGCAACGTGCCGAGCACGGCGGCAAGGCCAACGCTGGCACCAACGACCAGCACCAATGTGTCCGCCCACTCGTTGAGCAGCACGAAGAGATAAGGCGCCCGTTCCACCGAGACGTTACTGCCGGCCGCCTGTAGCGCGCCGATGGCCGGCTCTGCAAACGTCACGCCGATGCCGAGCAGCAGCGTGATCAGCAGCACCAGCGGCAGCGGCGCTTTGCGTGGCAGGGTGCTGCCGATAATCTCGCCGAACGGCATCAGGCCACGGGCGAGCCCTTCCATGAACAGCATTAGCCCCACGATTACCGCGAACAGCCCGGCCGTGATGGATAGGGAGTTTTCCACCAGTTGTCTGAGAATGAGCAGCTGAAACAGCGCCAGGTAAACCGCCAGTGGTACCACGGAACGGACCTGATCCATGAAACGGGTCGTGACGTAAGGTTGAACTAGCCTGAGAATCTCGTTGCCAGTGAGCCGCAGCGGTTCTCGGGCGACCGGCACGGCACGGCCTGACTCGTCGAGTTCCAGAACGGGCATTATGCCGTTCAGACTGATCTCGTTGCGCTCGGCGTTGCTCGCGCGGTAGTACTCCGACAGCCGGATTCCGGGCACCCTGTCTCCTCAGCTTGCTATTAAACTCGCGTCATCATAAGGCGATCGCGCAGCGTCTGCGTAGCCTGCTACATCAACACCAGAGAGCCTGCACTACTACCAAACAGGGGAGTATAACAAGAACAAACGCCCCTTTACTTTTTCGCCTACTTTCCACTGAGCATCAGGTTGGCGCAATTATGGCCGCCCCCAGTTATTATAAATAGGTCATTTTCGCAGAGCAGTGAGCGAGCGTGAGATTACTCGACACTACGCCACTATTTTATCATTTTCCGATTCATTAAAAGACGTCAGCTTCTAATTATCCGGGCTCTTCAGCGCATAGTGACCCGGTCGGATGCGGACGATGAGTCCCCGTTGCGCGTAACGGCTGAGCGCACTTCTCACTTGTACCGGGTTCACCTTCATGGCGTTGGCGATTGCCTGCGGGGTGCTGTGTTCGGCCCGTAGGGCGGCTAATACCGCTGCCTGAGTCACGGATGCTGTTTTCCTTCTTTTACTGGGTGCTTTTTGGGTGCTTGTCTTGGCTTGGGTCCGCTTTTTCACGGTGGCTTTGGGTGTGCTTTTAAGCTCGGACTTTTTACGCTTGACGGTTTTCTTCACCGCTTTCTTCGCACTCGCGCTGAGCTTTGCCTTTTTAACGGCTGGCTTTGAGCTTCGCTCAATGGTGACTTTCGAGGCACCCAAAGATGCCAGCAGTTTCGCGTTCGAGCGAACTTTTTTCATAGGGAGTTGAAATTGCAGGGTAACTTTAGTTTTGCCCGCGAGCTTTTTGGATCGTTTAAGTAACTTGTCGATGGATTTCACGATGGGTTCTTTTCCTTAATGGTATTTAGATGCTAAATTCAGCAGCACGTATAAATCCACAACTGGGCGTATAATTTTTCGATACGCCACGTTAATAATTCGGAGCTATCAAGCTTGTTAGTGTCTATAAGTAGTTCCCCCGTTTTAGTGGACACCTTCTGATAGCTGCAGGAGGTGGTTAAATGCCAAAAAATACAATCAACCAAGGTGGACTTGGCGGTATACCAGCGATTTCGGCTTTGTCTGTATGTGCGGCTCCCTAATTAAAGTTTCACAGATTCGATTTCTAAGATCGGAACGGGGCCAGAAAATCATGTGGTTTTGAAAATTCTCTCTAAAACTTAGTCCACCGAACAACTATAACACGCACCTAACGCCTGTGGCACCTTGATCCGCGGGCGCGCGCACGTCTAGGAGGAATCCGTCGGATTTCCCGAAGATGACTTTCATCGCGATCGGCTTATAGATTTCCCCACAACAATCGACATAAAATAGCCGCTTTTCGATAATCAGTGAGGTATGGTGCTAGCATGTATATTTTTTCAAAAACGCGTTTCGCGCTTGTCATCTTGTTAGTTTGCCTAGGTGCGGCAAATGTAAAGGCAGATGCATACGACGATACGATTCAGGTTTTTAAGTCTGCCGGAGAAAGCGGCGAATATTTTGCGTCGGCCTACGGCTATGCGCTGTTTCCAAAGATCGGCAAGGTTGGACTTGGCGTTGGTGGCGCTCGCGGCAAAGGGCGTGTCTATGCACAAGGCGCGCACGTCGGTAACACAACTATGACGAAACTGACCGCCGGGCTTCAGGCGGGTGGTTCGGTATTTAGCCAAATCGTGTTCTTTCAAGACCAACGCGCGTTCCAAGAATTCACGAATGGCAATTTCGAATTCGGCGCTCAAGCGGAGGCAGTTGCAATTACCGCGGGTGCCTCTGCGACGACATCGACGTCGGGCTCATCTGCCGGTATAAGCGGCGGACAAAATGATGCCGCGACCACCGGCAAGTATTACAAAGGTATGGCCGTGTTTACCGTGACCAAAGGGGGATTGATGTACGAAGCGACTATCGGCGGCCAGAAATTCAGTTACAAACAGGTGACTGCCCGATCGGATTGAGATGGCAATTCTGCTGCGCAGAAAAAACAACAAAACCATGATGAAAACTCCGATACCACAGGCGTTGACCGTTACGGTCATTTATCTTTGCTGCACCAATGTCGTCCATGCGGCTGAAGGCTCCTGCCTGCAGCCACGGGCCTGACCGCGAGGGCAAACTCAGCCGAAACTACAGAGACCAATCCCGCCGGCATGAGCCGCTTGCAACACACAGAATTCATTGGTGAGGTAGTCCTAGTAACCACCGAATCCTCCGACACCACAAGTATCACCGGGCTGGGTTTAAGCGCTGATGACGATAATAACAACATGTTCGGAGGCCCCCTGTTTTACTACGTACGCCCACTGGGGACTGGTATTCGATTTTCAGATGAGCTGGGGTAGCGAACGTTAGCAAGTGAAAGTGTTTGTGCGCGAGCACTGACTCTATGCTTCGGGAAGCTCCATAGTGAAGCGCGCATCAAGGGCTTGTGCGACTTTCTGGTCCCGCTTGTATACGTCGTTGTAGAAGTGGACCGTGCCGTCGAGATCCACATCGGCAGTCCAGTAGAGCAGCAACACGGGCAAAGGATTACTCAGAAAAACGGTGGTCGTATCGG
>JBPCXM010000673.1:0-14262 GCA_051008535.1 Pseudomonadales bacterium
GTGATTTGTAGCGGTTAGTAAAGTGACGTGGCCGCACCCAAAACCAGCTTGCAATCACTGCAGCTCCGAACAAGCTGTAGCAGACGATAAAGACCCAAGGCGGCGCTTGATAATACAAAATTGCCTCGAGCCAGTGAGATATGAAAGAACCAGAGTAAGTCGCGTCGCCAGCGCGAGCGCGTAGCGCCATTTCAAATGTGGTTAGCGGGCATATTATGCCCAACCACGCTTGAGCAACCACCACTCCAATCGCAAGAAGATGAATCAGACGAAACCACGGATTTCGGATCCATGACCACGCCTGAGCCTTACCAGCGATTACAAGTAGCAGGCCGAGCACAACAAAGGCGACGAATAACACGTGAAGCAACAGCATCGCATCCGCGACCAGCAGAAAAGCGGTTGATGAATCCACCAATGCCTCCCGGCATCTAAGCCCAGTAACCTGACTTGAGCAATATAACAAATGAGCGAATCATTGTTGGTTTTCTTCTTGTTGGATTAGCGAGCCGCTAAGTTCGATCAGGTGCTGGCATCTAACTCACGTCTTGCCGCTTCGGCAACCGCTGTTGCTGGTAACTTAACCAGGTACGTACCTGTTCGGCCGAACTAGTCGTTCCCCCGTTGTTGGTGTTAGACCAACAGTTCCGCCGCAATTTTTCATACTCTATTAGTGTTAATAAATATACATAGCAAAAACAAAGAGTTATGACGGTAACAAAATGAAACATTTGCTGGCACATACTATGCAGAAGTCATAGTGGAAATTGAATTCCATTCCAATTAACTGATTTAGGAGAAGGACTATGAAAATTGACAATCTGGACGGCGGCACGCCGTATATCGAAGATCTTGGACAAATGCCAAGCCATGGTGGCGGTATGACTACCCAAGCCTTGGGCGAAGAAGAAAGTGGTGGTGGATTCTGCGGCACACCGCCACCCTCCTATGGTTCACCATGGGGTGACCTTGGCGGATTGATCCGTCAGCACCTGGGATCGAAAATACCTGGACATCAACCGAATCCCGGTGCTACGACGCTAGCAGCTTTTGGCGAAGAGTGACATAAGCCCAAGTTCGGAGGAGTGCACAGATGTCAAACGTACCCTGCCCCATCGTACTCGTAGGACCTGAACAGGACGAGCATATACAAGCTATTGCCAGACGAATAGACGATGCGGGCCGGGATTTTCTGCTGCTGGATCCGGCGGCGTTTCCCGCGTCTTTGCATATCAGTTTAGGCGAAGATATGGAGGCAATATTCATCGACGGGAAGCTCGTTAATCGCCCTGCGGCGGTCTACTTGCGTAGTTTGCAACAAAGTCCGATCGCATACGGTAATACCAGCGAGCAGCGTATGCAGGAGAATTGGCGCAGGACTTTGATTACCTTTCAGGAACGCAACACGCTGTTAACGGCAATTATGTTTCGCTGGGAACAATTGGGTGTGCCGGTTTATAACGCGTTCTCGGTGCAACAACACATCACAAAACCACTGCAATTATCGCTATTGCAACAGGCGGGCTTACCAGTGCCTCGCACGTTGTGGACCAATAACCCGGACGAAGTATTGCGCTTTGCGAAACTCGGGCCAGCCATTTACAAACCGGTTACGGGTGGTGCGAGCACGCGTGAACTGACCGAGGCCGATTTGGCTCCGGAGAGGCTAAGCCAGTTGGCAATATCCCCGGTGACGTTTCAGGAGCTCTTGCCAGGCGACGACATTCGCGTGTTTTTACTTGACGGCAAGATTATCGCTCGCTACAAAATCGTTACCGATGCCATCGACTTCCGTCAGAATGAAATTGCGATCAACAATATTGACTTGCCAGATCAGGTGGAAGCGCAATGCGTTCGTGCCTGCCAAGTGATTGGTTTGCGTTTTACTGGCATGGACTTGAAATACGACGCCGAAGGTGAAGCTAAAATACTGGAACTAAACGCATCGCCTATGTTTCTCGGTTTTGATGCAATGGCTGGAACGGATATCGCTGGTGATCTGGTTGCAGCGTTGCTCACCCACTAATCAACTGCTAAGGTTTTTCCCTTCAATGGTTTAACCACACCTTCGGCGCCGTGTATTCTTATTTCCAGACACAGCGCCATTAAGTAGCCCAGTCTACCTTTCGGAAATTCGCGTCGCTCGAACCACAGTAGATATTCTTCAGGCAGGTCAATAAGCACGCAGCCAGAATAGCGGCCGAAGGGCATGCTGGTGTTTGCGACGTCGACTAAGTCTTGTTTATCGAACATGGGGTTAAAGAGTTGGCGAGACCGCACCTATTTTAACATCTAAAGTGCGCACTCGTTTCTGAATCCGAAAACTAGGATGTCCTAAGTAATCGTCCCATTAACAATCGGCTCAAAAGCCGTCAAACTATCAACCAGTCCTCCGAGAGCGGTAGGGAAAATATTTGCAAACTCGTTTTGTTCGCCATGCAAAGCCATGTAGTTAAGGATGACCGTTTCAACCAGCAGGTTGACGTTATTGGCAGCAGGGGTCGCGGCGGTTTCCACCGAAGCATCGGCGCGCATATAGCCGATTTGTTGATGCACGGCTTGTTCTTCCGGTGTTGCACCAATAAGAACGGGTCGGCTACCAGGGTTATAAACCAGGAAAAACGAGGCCGCGGTAGAGGAGTTGTCGCCGGTCCATTCGCCTTTGCCGCGGCCGTCGACGGAGTTGTCTTCGCGGCCGTTGCTGGCTACCGAGCCATCGCTGCACACATAGAGCATTAGCGGCACGCCTACACGCGCTGCGTATTCGAGGCAGGCGCCCATGCAGCGGCCGGCGCGCAGGTCGCGCACTTCGCCGCTCGCGCGATCGCCAGTATGGTAATCGTAACCGCCCATGGTGATTGTGCCGGCTCCGGCGAAGCCGTCGACAACCATTTTCATCACCGAGGCGGATTTACGGAATTCACTGTCGCCATCGAATTCCGTGGTAGAGAAAATACCGCCCGCATCACTGACGATAACCGGATTGGCGCCCAATCGATCATCCGGGTTAATTTGAGAAGGGTCGCCAAAGCGCTCGGCCAGGTCGGCACTTTTAACGTAACCGCAGCGCACCTGATCCAACAGCGCCAGGTTGTTTGTCATCTTTGTGTCTACGTTGCCGAGTTTATCGTCGCTGATACGATAAACCGATTCCATTACCGCAACGGCTTCCGCCTGCGAGAGGGCGCCAAAATCACCGACATCGACCAGCCCAGTAACATCGCTGGGGCGGTCTATTTTTGTAGGTCGTATAGAAGGGTCGATCATCATGGCCGGTGCCATCGAGTTGCCGCCTGAATCGGAATTACGCGAGCCTACCAGGGTTACCAGTGAGCCATCGGCGCCAGCACCTGCCAATCCGGCTTTGGCGATACCGTACATGGGATTGTGCGGGTTGTTGCCGGTGTCGTTGTCGGAACGGGCGGGAATAACCGCGCCGTTAATATTGCCACTGCCAACTGCGGTAGGCGCCTTTTCCAGAATACCGCGCAAGAAAGAACTGTCGCTGTGAAACGCCAGACCTAACGATGTGTCTGTGTGATCGCCATTGCTCGTGGTCGTCGGCGTAGCCTCGGTCAAACCGGGTACCATATCCCCAGGAAGGCCCAGCTTGCTGTAACCGGCAGTGCTGAGGAAATCCATTTGACCGCCTTGGCCACCAACCAATACATTGGAGCCGGAGATATTTACTCCGCCAGCCAGATCAAAACAGATAAACGGAATTTTGCCAGCGCCTTGTGTTGCGATACCACAATTGGCTACTGCCGTGGTGAGATCGGGCGACAAGGCATATGCTGCTCGCGGATTGGCGAACAAGCTAAAGATTGACGAGCCCATGACCGTTCCCGCACCGGCCATAAATCCCTGGGAGATAAATTCCCGGCGCGTTCTAGGGCGGCGATGATCGGCGTGCCGCAGTGGTTCGTTGACTGCTAGCGGTTTGCGTCGTTTGGCCATGGGTCGATAACCTCTATTTCTGTTTTGCTAAATTTCTTTTCTTCCAGCAACGCTTATCGTTGGCTGATGTTTACCTGGTTTGCGTTGTGCTCGCCAAACAAATTTTACTGTACCAACATTGCGGCACTGCCGAGTACGGCGGCACACACGCCCTTGCTGGCGGGTTTGGTCTGGGCGGCACTGCAACTTGTGTTAAGGCCGCAAAGTTGATCGTATAAACCATCCAGTTCCGCAGCAGTTGCGATCGGGTCGGGTTGTGTGCCGATGTTGGCACTCAATACAGCTTGGACTAACGGGTCGATTACACTACTGCGCTGCGCGACTGACAGGCTGCCACTAAAGTTAACACTGCCGAAGAACCCGGGATTGGTTTCTACCAAGGCATCACAGTAACCAATGGCGAGTTGAGTAACTGCCATCTGATGCGATGACAGGAATGCTTCAATATCCTCCACTGAGGGCAATGCCTGTTTGATATCGATATAGGTGCTCAGCAGTGAAGGGTTGGCCGCTATACTAACGCTGGTGATTTCCTGCATGGTGGCGCTGATTTCATCGAAGGTTCTGACGCCAATATCAGATGCAGGCACGCCATCGAGGCCCACCGGCAAAGTAACGGGAGTACCAGGCACGGTCACGTTGCTGTTGCTGCCCAACACTTCAAATGTGAGGAAGAATTCGTCGGTTTCCGGGCCTTTTTCTAGCGCGATAATCGTGCCCAGAGCAGACAGCGTTTGAGTGTTACTGGTCGCGCTGGTGCTGATGCTGGTATCTAGTTTTGCATACGATTGACCTACAATCGCTTCCCGGCCATTGATGCCGATCCGCATACCTTGCAATGGAATGCCAGTCGCTGTCGAACTCGAGTCCAGGCCTACATAGAACGGCTCACTAAACAAGTAGCTGTAGCTGTCAAATTGGCTGACTTCGAATACGATATAGCTTTGTGGTACGTCAATCAGATGGCCAATACTGAATAACAGGAAGAATTTCTCGCCAACGCCGGCATCAAAATTCTGTTGAATTTGTTCGGCCGTTAGCGTCCGGTTGTGAATGGCTGCCAACCGAATAACACCTTGCCAAAGACGATTACTGGAAACCTCATTGCCTAACACAAGCGCATAGGTGTCATTCCAATCGGCAAGAATTCCACCCTCGACCGCATCTACATCGTCGGTAAACACGCCGTTAACATAAACGCGACGACCGTCAACCGGGTTGTAGGTAACAACAACATGTTGCAACGTTGCCTGCAGGTCTTCATCGTCGTCGTTGGTTGCCAAGGCGGGCGTGCCGTTCGCATCGGTATTATTGGAGCGGTTTAGAAACTCGTAGTTATACAGATTTTGACCGAGGGTGAAGTTGCGGCCGTTAGTGCCTGCCGAGTAACTGATAATTCTGGCCGGGTCTTCAGCGTCACCCTGGGTGACATTGCCGGGAGCGACCCAGGCTTCGATACTGTACTCGCCGGTCGCAGTAATCAGGTCATGCAGCTTCTTACTGTCGCTGGTAGAACCTTGTGCCTTGCCGTCGATAACGCGAATACCCCAGCCTCCGACCCACTCCACCTGGCCGCTTAAAGTCAAGTTAATTTCCGGGGCAACACCGCTGGTATCGAATGCTGTTGTGCCACTGCCAGTTTGAAATTCATAGAGGGCGATAACATTAGCTTCGTGGCGACCGCCGCTATTGGCGGGAATACCGTCTGGTAGACTCAGCGCTTTGCTGAGTACCAGCCCATCTTCTGGTTGTGTTGCACTAATGCTGCATGCCAATCCTTCCACGGCATTGTGCATGCTCAGCGCGTCGGCGCTACAGTTGCCGCTGGTCCAGCAGTTGTGGAACTGGTCACGCAACCTGACGACGAAGCGCGATTGCGCATCGCTCAATGGAGTGGTTTCGCTACAGAGATATTCGTCAAGGCTTATTTTGCTTCTAGCAAGCTGATAGGATTCTTCCATATCGCTGCTGGCGAAATATGGGGTCTGCGGAACAGCTGCATCGCTGGTGTGGCAGCTTGAACAGTAAGTTGTCAGCAAACTATGTACAGGCGCATATTCGGCAGGTGCATTCGCCGGAAAGTTTTTGCTGGCGCCGGCATCCTTAATGGGAGGGGGCGTGAGTTGAATCACTTTTGCGACGCCGCCCAGCGAGTCGTTTGCCCAGTTAGTAATGTAGCCTTCAACAATATTAGCGCAGGCGGCCACGGCGCCGGCATCGTTACCCTGCCAGCAGTTATGCCCCTCGGCTACCTTGGTTACCATGCGCGAAGTGGAGGGTATCTCCAGATTTACTACAGTATTAGCTGCGTTATACGCCAGGTTGATATCGTCACTTCTCGCAAAGGTGGGTACCTGACCACCGGCATTGTGACAGCCGCCGCAGCGGTCTTCGGAGCGCAGGTTTTCCCACACATTAATTCTAAAGCTTTGAATGTCGGCAGTTTGCGGGTCTGGCCCGGTATAGGTTATGTTTGCGCCGCCGATAATGCCGGCTGGATTTTCGGTAGGGTCAGAACCACTGCCGCCGCTGCAAGCTTGTAGCATCAACACGATTGCACCGGCTGCCAAGCAGCGCAGAGATGAAAATGCTGCCAGCTCGCCGCATGCGTTTGCTTTTTGCGCTGCCTTCATACGTTTACCTATCTACCTTTTATTTCCAAAATCTGGTGAGCGATTCGTTGTGTCATTGCGCCGTCTGATTTAGTCGCCCATGCAATACACAGCAGTTTCAGCAAAAACCCGTTTCAGGTTGTAACCGCTTTGTTTAAAGCCGCTGACGATGTTTTCGAAACTGCTACGGTCGGGTTCACCGGCATCGCGCAAACAGACGGCGCGAAAAACTTTTTTAACCTGACATTGGGCAAAGGCTTCACTGTGTGCCAGTTCCTGGCCCATCGATTTGGCACCGTTGCCACCGCCCGGCAGTGCAGGATCCCAGCCGAGCAACTCGGCGTTTGGGCCGCTGCGCCAGTAGTTATCCCAACTATCATCAGGGGTGACAAAACCAAACTGAAAGTTGGCACTGTTGATGTGGTATTTGGGATCAACCACGCCGCCGATATATTGCATGAAACCGTCGGTACCCGCGTCGTCGGTATTGACGAAGTCGTAGTAAGCAAAAGCTTGCGCCATCGGGTCCATGCCGTTATGACAGCCCACGCAGTTGTTGAGGAAAATACGGCTGTCACCACCAGGGCTGCGGCTGACGTCCTGACGAATACGGTCGGAGGGGCGAGTGGTATCTTTTACCTGTTCCATGTCGTTGCACAAATGGTTAAGCAGAGTGAAACGAAACATGGCGCGGTTGGTGCCATCGATAAAAAACGCTTTGGCCGCAGCGCGTGTGGTCATGACGCCGGCGGTGGCTTCGGCCGGCGTGCCTATCACCGATGCTTGCGACGTTTCAATCAATACCGTGTCATCACTCAGGTCGGCGCCGTTGATCTCCATGTTTTCGTAATGTGCGTTGTCTGTGTTGGCGTAAGCCGGCACACCACCCATGCTTGGGTGGTTGAGGTTTCCTACATAGATAGTGTTAGCGGACAAAATAGTGCGGAAATCCTTGTCGTCGCGCACCATACCGATAACGGTAGCGGTGTAGTCGTTTAGCGCGGCGAACGCGTCGAAGTCACCATTGGTCCATGGAGTGACCAGGTTTTTCAAGGTGACGTTATAAAAGGCCGGGTTGTTCATAGCGGTGTAGGCCGCTCCCAGCGGGCTGCCATCCGCAATACCCTGGCCATCGCCAGTGTTGTGGATATCACTTTGCATATCGGCAAGCACGCTATCGCTTGGTGGAACACCGGCGATACGATCGTGTATACGTTTGGCTTGTTCTCTGGAACCAGCATCTACTGTAGAGCTGGTGCACATAGCAACACACAACGCCATTCCAAGAGCGGCAGCCTTGACGAAGGCAGCAGGCTCTCGTGAGTCATCAAATGAACAGAGTGAGTAAGGTTTCGCAGTTACTTGCATCGTCTTTGTCATGCACTGGTGTCCAATCAAGGTTTTACATTTCTTAACGCGGTTAGATAACAGTAGTCGTTTTATTGATCGATTTGGTGAATAAAAAGACAGGTGGCAGTCAACTGCAGCCTAATGGTGGTTGATTCGTGAACGTATCCACAGATTGCGTAACGACTGCCAGCGAAAACCACTAAGGGTTCAGGTGTCGGCTAGAGTTATAAAGAGATAGCCGTCATCGGCTGTTCTAATCATGTGTGATAAGGCGACGGCATGGGCGACGGCAAACTAATTCAACTGTTTCGTGATACAAGCAATTTGCTGCTAACGGCAAGCCTGCTAACGCTGCTGGCAGCTTGCAGTAGCGGTGGTAGCGAAGATGGTAATGGTGGCGGGATCGGTATTAGCGATGGCCAGGAACCCGATCCGGCAGTACTGGATATACCGATTGCCTATGTAAAACGTTCTATTCCGGTCGACGAAGACGGCGAGGCTGTCAGCGATGATATACGTGAGCCAGCGGCATTCAATCCGGGTGCCGAACTGTTTGTTCGTGATCGCGGTTCACCCAGCGCTGCGGCGCGTAGTATCACCGCCGGTGTGTTCCCTGACGATGAGCTCTATGACGTCAAGGACTTAAGCGCTTCCTACGACGGTACCAAGTTGCTATTTGCGATGCGCGCACCAGAAATCGAAAACGTCGACGATGACGAACAGCCGAAGTGGAACATCTGGGAGTATGATTTTGAAAACGATCAGCTGCGGCGGTTGTTAGCATCTGATATTACCGCCGAAGAAGGTCACGACATAGCACCACAATACCTTGCCGACGATCGCATTGTCTTTTCTTCTACCCGCCAACGTCGTTCCAAAGCCATACTTCTCGATGAGGGTAAACCGCAGTTTCCAGCGCTGGATGAAGACCGCGATGTTGAAGCATTTCTCCTGCACGTGATCGACGATGACGGCTCCAATATCGAGCAAATCAGTTTCAATCAAAGCCATGATCTCGACCCCGCCATACTCGATGACGGTCGCATCGTGTTCAGTCGTTGGGACAATATGGGTAACCATGACAACATCAACCTGTATACGATACACGTCGACGGGACCAACATGCAGTTCCTGTACGGCAATCACAGTCACGACACCGGTACTGGCACGGGCAATGCCGAGGTACAGTTTTTAACAGCCAGAGAATCCGAAGACCGGAAAATTCTCGCTGCCTTGCGTCCGTATCGCACTACACATCTGGGTGGTGATATTGTCTTCATTGATACCGAAAACTTTACTGAGCACAATCAAACAACAGTTACTGCGCAAAGTATGGCAGGCCCGGGGCAGGTCTCCGCAGCTCTAACTGAAGTGATGACCGATGGTAGCATTTCACCAGGCGGGCGTTTCAGCGCCGCGTTTCCTTTATTAGATGGCACTGAACGTCTGTTAGTAAGTTGGAGTCAATGTCGCCTTTTGGAAGACGGCACGAGAATAGTGCCGTGCGCACTCGCCGATGACCTCAGCGACCCAAATTTGGAAGAGGCTCCGCCACTTTATGGCATCTGGATATACGATTTACTGGAACAAACTCAGTTGCCGGTAGTGGCGCCGGAAGAAGGGATTATCTTTACCGATATTATCGCCTTGCAGGAACGTACTTTTCCGCAGCAACCAGATGCGCTGGAAATCGACAACAGCCTGGCCGATGAAAGTGTGGGTGTGCTGCATATTGCTAGCGTCTATGATTTGGACGGTGTGGATACTGCGGAACCGGATATTCCTACCCTTGCCGATCCCGCGCAGACAACCGCCAACCAACGGCCCGCGCGCTTTCTGCGTTTGTTAAAAGCCGTTTCGATACCGGATGATGAAGTGTTGGACTTCGACAATTCGGCTTTTGGCCGCAGTGCGCAGCAGTCGATGCGGGAGATTCTGGGCTACGTGCCTATAGAGCCTGACGGTTCCGTAAAGGTCAAAGTCCCCGCCGATGTCGCGTTCACCATCAGTGTGGTTGATGATCAGGGTCGCCGAATTGGTGCGCGTCATCAAAACTGGTTGCAATTGCGACCGGGTGAGCAACGCGAGTGCTCTGGCTGCCACAGCGCAGATAGCGAATTACCTCACGGCAGAGCGAATGCAGAGGCCCCCTCCATTAACCCCGGCGCGCTGAACCCCACGCTTGAATTCCCCAACACCGACCCGGCTTTGTTTGCCGATGAGATCGGTGAAACCATGGCCGAGGTGTATGCACGTATTAACGGAGTTCGCTCGCCCACTGCCGATGTGATTTACGTTGACGAATGGACCGGACCGAGCGTGCCGGCGCAAGACCCCGATTTCAGCTATCTCTATACCGACCTCGCCACAAGTGCACCGTTAGAGACGGCGTGCGTCACTAACTTTACCAGTGCCTGTCGCATTGTTATTAACTACGAAGAAAACATACACCCAATATGGGCCGTCCCGCGCACAGCGCTGGACATTAACGATCCGGTGCAAGACCAAACGTGCACCAGCTGCCACAACGTGGTCGACGCAATGAATGCGACGCAACTACCGGCCGCGCAACTGGATTTGAGCGATGGTCCTTCAAGCGATGAACCCAATCACTTTAAGTCCTACCGCGAGCTGCTATTCGGAGACAATGAACAGGAAATCGTCAACGGCGCCTTGATCGATCTGTTAGTTCCGCGCCTTGACGGCAATGGCAACCCCGAAGTGGATGTGAATGGTAATCCAATATTGGTACCCGTGCCTGTCGCGCCTAGCATGTCGGTTGCGGCTAGCCGTGCCAGTGATGACTTTTTCGATCTCTTCGACGCAGGCGGTAGCCACGCTGGTTGGTTGCAGCCGGCGGAACTCAGGCTGCTTTCTGAATGGTTGGATATCGGTGGTCAATACTTCAACAACCCCTTCGATGCGCCGCTTGATTAGCGCACTACAGTAGGAGTGACTTTAGTCGCTAACTTTAGACCGCCTCTTTCTCAGCAAGGTCTACACTTTAAAAAGTGGGATGGGACAAAGCGGTTGTTATCGCACAAAAACCGAACAAAAAACGCACACGACCATAACATTTAATGGAAAAAACTGGAACGCTAATATTGCTGCTGTGCTTGTCACTAAGCTGGTTTTCGAACCCGGCCGCTGCGTGGGGTTCGAAGGAAAAGCAAAAAGTGCAAGTGGCCTCGCCATATATTGATCTGCACACCGGCCCGGGTAAAGGCTATCCGAAATTTTATGTTGCCCCGCGTGGCGAGTGGATTGAGCTGCTAAAGCGCAAAACCGGATGGTTCAAAGTGCGAACCTTGAATGGCAAGGAAGGTTGGGTTTACGAGAAACAACTGGAGCACACCTTGACCCCAGCGGGAGATGTGTTCGCGATCGAAGGAGAGACCGTTGTCGATTTTCAAAAGCGCAAATGGGAGTTGGGTTTTGGCGGTGGCGATTTTGGCGGTGCCGATGTGATATCCGCTTATGCCGGCTACAACTTCACCAAAAATATCGCCGCGGAAGTTACCGTATCGCAAGCGCTGGGGACTTTCTCTGACACGATGTTTGCGGATTTTAGTCTGGTACACCAGGCATTCCCCGAATGGCGAATTTCGCCGTTCTTTGCGTTGGGTGGAGGCGTCATTAAAACTGACCCAAAGTCTACCCTTGTGAGCACCGAAGACAGACAAGACAACAGTTTGCATGTGGGTGGTGGTATGAGGCTATACCTCAGCAAACGTTTTGTGTTACGTCTCGAATACAAAAACTATGTAGTACTGACCAGTCGCGATGACGACGAAGAGATTGAACAATGGAAATTAGGTTTCAGCGCGTTTTTCTAAAGCCAATTGTGTTAAAGCTTGCTGTTGTGTTGTGGCTTTCTTTTTTCTGCCTGGCCGGCAATGTCTGGGCGGAGAAAACCGAGAAATCACGTGACATCATCCCGCCGGACCTGGAGCGCCAGGAAATAGACATTGACGCCATCGACAGCGAAGACTTTGAGATTAGTGCCTATTACGGCGTGCTCAGCATTGAAGACTTCGGTTCTAATGATGTATACGGCCTACGCCTAGCCTACCATATTACCGAAGGTCTGTTTCTTGAAGCTGCTTACGGCCAGTCTGAAGGCGGGCAAACCAGTTTCGAGAACCTTTCTGGCTCTGCGCAGTTGTTCACCGAAGAGGAACGCGACTACAAATATTACAACCTGTCAGCCGCCTACAATCTGTTGCCCGGAGAAACGTTTATCGGCAAAAGCTGGGCGTTTAACTCAGCGCTCTATGTTATCGGCGGCGTGGGTAGCACGGAGTTTGGTGGCGACGATAATTTCACCGTGAATTTTGGTGTCGGTTACCGCGTACTGTTAAACGATTGGTTGGCGTTACAAGTTGATGTGCGCGACCACTTGTTTGATAGCGATTTGCTGGGCGAGGAGAAAACGTTGCATAACTTTGAGTTTACCGCCGGTTTCTCCATTTTCTTTTAACCGTCATTATTTTCAGAAATTGAGAGCATCAATCATGCAGTTTTTAAGAACGCTTTCGCTATTGGTTATATGCAGTGTTTTTCTTGGCGCTTGCAGCTCCATCGACCCTTGGGTCAAACCCTATCAGCGTGCCAACCTCGCTGATCCGATTATGAGCTTTGATCGCGACCCGGTGTCTGCTTCCTATATGCATCATGTGTACCAGGCCCGCGAAGGATCTGCTGGTGCCGAAGGAGGTGGGGGCGGTGGCTGTGGCTGCAACTAACGAGAAGTTTACTATGCGGCATTTTTTTCTGCTAACCGGCTCCGTTGTTGTCTCAGCATTGTTGCTATCACAGCAGCTAGCGGCTGCCGTGTTACCGGAAGACAGGGCAGACGTGTTGTATCACTCCTACGATGGCGGTGGCGTAAAAATCGACGGCCCTTCGGTGCTGGTACGGAAAAGCATCAAAGGAAAGTTCTCTGTCAGCGCAAACTACTATGTAGACAACGTTACCAGCGCTTCTATCGACGTTGAATTATCCGCCAGCGAGTATACTGAAAGGCGGGAAGAAAAATCTGTTGGCATCGATTACCTGCACGATAAAACCATCATTAGCATGGGTGTCACTAATAGCGAAGAAAACGATTACAGCGCCAATGCTTTTCGCTTTGATGTCAGCCAGGATTTTTTTGGTGGCTTAAGTACGCTGAGCATGGGCTATTCGCGTGGCTCCGATGAAGTAGGTCAGAACAGCGACCCTGAGTTTGAAGAAGAAGTCGACCGGCAACATTATCGGTTTGGCCTCAGTCAAGTGCTTACCAAGAATACCTTGCTTAGTCTTAACTACGAAGCAATTACCAGTGAGGGGTTTCTAAACAACCCTTACCGGCAAGTGCGCTTCGTTGATCCGAACGATGCAAATAATTTCCAATTGGAGAACGAGGTTTATCCAAATACGCGCACCAGTGATGCTGTTGCCCTTGGCTTGATATACTACCTGCCTTATCGTGCAGCCCTAAAAACCAAGGCGCGTTACTATACCGACGACTGGGGCATTGACGGCATGACGGCGGAACTGGGCTACACTCACCCATTTCGCAACCGCTGGATTTTCGACATCAAGTATCGTTACTATGATCAATCAGCGGCAGACTTTTACAACGACCTGTTTCCGCGTGCTGACTTCCAGGACTACAAGGCGCGCGACAAGGAGTTAAGCACGTTTACGTCGCATACACTGGGTATAGGCGTGAGCTATGCGCTCAACATCGATCGTATAAATTTTCTCGATAGAGGCAGTTTGAGTTTGTATCTTGACCATATTCGCTTCGATTACGACGATTTCAGAGATGCCACCGAAACCGGGGTTGCTGCTGGGGAAGAATCTCTGTACGGCTTCGAAGCCAATGTTATTCGGTTCTATTTCTCGCTGTTCTACTAATTTCGACTGCACCTCGCAAATAGACCTAGTGCAGTTTATTCGAAACTCTACACTAGCTTATGCTTCCATCGGCCGTTAAGTCACTGCTACTCGGTACTGTTTTAATGCTGCCGTACCATTCTGCCAACGCTGAATGGTACGGCGACAAACAGACCATTATGGGTACCGAAGTGATTGTGGAACTTTGGTATGAAGAGCAACAAGCTGACGCGGTGCGAGTCATACAAAAGGTCATGGCCGAAATGCGGCGCGTCGATCAACTATTTAGCCCTTATATCGAAAGCTCCGAGCTGAGCGCACTCAACCGCTGGGCCAGCGACAAAGACTCTTACGCAAAACCGCTGCCAGTGTCGTCTGAACTCTTTAACTTGCTAGCCGATGCACAGGCGATTTCCAGATTAAGCGACGGTGCTTTCGATATTACCTTCGCGTCGGTCGC
>JBPCXM010000674.1:0-6712 GCA_051008535.1 Pseudomonadales bacterium
TACAACAATACCGTCGCATTAAGCCCGGCGTTTATCTGTTCGAGGGACGATATAGACGAAATCGTTGCGGCACTGGATCGCGCTTTAAATGAGCTTGGTTAACACCTCAAGTCGTCGGGAACCGCACAAAGTCTTGCACCATCATCATTGCGAACTCCGTGGGTTCGGGGCGTTTGCCAGCCAGCACTCGGCGTTCGCGCAAATCCGTTTCGATTCGATCGAGAATGAAATCGACGTTCAAATCATTGCTGCCTTCGCGCCACAGCGATTCCTCTTCCTCGCTTGCAAAACAATAAGCTTTCCACGAAATGGAATAGCGTAGCTCTGGCCAACTATATTCCGCGAGTGCAGAGTCGCCTTCCCTCAATTGCCAGCGATCTTTGCCGGAAAAATGCAATCGCGTCTGCTGATTGATGCTGGGTAAATCCGGCTGCGTCTGGTTTACTCTTTCTACACCGTGGAACACCTTGTCAGTGTCAAGAATGATGGCTGAATTGTGTATTGCCGGTATCGATTGCCGAGGTTCTAACGAACCGCCTGGATAAAAAGTAAAGGCCCCGCCGCTGGCAGCGCCGAACCACGAAACGCAGGTCACGATAGGAATGCGCCACTCATCAAACAGGCCGGAATGCAGCATTGTCACCAACAGCCATTGTGGTACCGTCTTGCGGTTAGCGCCACGAAATTCGGGAACATCGGTATGTACAGCCAGTTCCTGGCCGGGGATTAATAAATTGGCATAAACAATCGCCGGTACAATGTTCGGACAGCCAGAAATTTCACGTGCAGTATCCTTGAGTTCGGTGCGGTCCATAAACGCCTCGATGCCGGCCGCTTGAATATCATCGCCATAGGCATAGGTTTCGCGAAAGTAATTTGTACGGCTTGCGGCCGTTGCAACATCGTCGTCATTGCCACTGCCGTCGAGGCCGCCGGCGATATAGTTAAGCCCGGCATCGAAGCGTTGCGGCAGCGCTTCTCCCAGCCCGTCATTCAAACCTTCATCGGCATATGTGCCGAAACTGCCAAAAGATTCGGCGATTCGCAACATATTTTCGGCGTCATCAGTCGCCAAAAATTCGGTCATGTGCAGAAATTTTTCGGACATGTGTGCCTCTTTGTCAGTCAGGAGTTTTTATCCATTATATTTGTTGGTCTACCATCAAGGCTGACTTGATTTCGCTTTTCCCAGTACTCTTTTATGCCGTCTTCTCCTTTTTTGTGCGCCCAGTTTTTTAGCTGCTCTCGCTCTTCGACATAGTCAAAAAAGGGTACCCCTGTTCCGCAGGATGTCTGCACAAGGTCAACGGCCAGATCAAAAATCTGCCGTGCACCGGGAATGGGATTAAAGAAAGCGAATGATTCCTGCCATTGCGGATCGTTCTTGTGGATCACTTTTGCATTCCCATACACGCGCAAAATCACGGGGCTTCCTTCGAAGGCGGCAAACATGATGGTCATTCTGGGGCTTTCCTGGATATGAGCGGATGTTTCGTTGCCACTGCCTGTGACATTCAGCCACGCAATTCTGTTTCTGTCGAGCACGCGCAAGGAATCCATGCCTTTGGGAGAAATGTTTATTCGACTATCGGCAGTTGCCGTGCCGACGAAAAATATTTTTTGATCCTCGATAAACAGCTTTAGCTTGTCGGATATTTCAGAATTTTGTTGGCCCATATTGTTACCCGAATATGTTACACGATGTCAGTATCTGGACTTAAAAGTTTTAAGCCTACCGCACCCGCGACGATAAGCGAAATACATGCGATACGGGCAAGCGTTGCGGGCTCCTTGAACCACAACATACCGAGCGCAGCAACCCCGACCGCGCCGATACCCACCCAGATAGCATATGCCGTTCCTATTGGTATGTGTTTTAGCGAATAAGACAAGAAAGCGAAGCTCACCCACATAGCCGCAAGGGTGATGACCGACGGCCAAAGTTTGGTGAATCCCACGGAATATTTCATGCTAATGGCCCAGACGACCTCGAATAGACCCGCAATAAGCAAGCTGACCCATGCTGTTGTATTCATAAACACACCTTTGAAAGAACAACGAGCTGACAAATAACCAAACGTGCTATCCATAGCGTCAAGTATTCTATTACTTAATAAGGCCGGCGCTTTATACTTAAGTCTGTGTACAAGGATGTGCACATTGTGAATACCACCGGTATACAACATGTTGGCCAGGAAGCAACCGCTATGCAAGCGCAAAAACTGAACACAGCATCGACAACACAGCAACCAAAAGCAGCTTCACCGTTGCCAGCAGCCGCGTGCAAGCTTCGGCAAGTGTCGAGCAAAGTGTCCGTTACGGCCAACACTGATCACAAAGTCTCCACTGCCACGCCAAAAGCCACGTCTGGCGGTTTTAGTTTTGCGGGTATCGCAGGCTAAGACAAGCACTGAATTCATTTAATCTTTTAAACTCACGCATGCAGGGTGCACCGCGCTCTGCATCGATTTCGCGTTCTTCTTAATCTTCCCTGAAAATTCATCGATCTGGCAATCAGCCCTCCTTTATTGCTAAAAAATATAAGCTTATTCCTCGAAATTATTATAAAATAAGCGCTTGGGATAACCCCCTTGCGGCGACCTCTCAATCCATCCCATCCGTTTCCAAGGCCAAAAATAACATGCTTACTCGGGTGTCAATATGAAGCGCGCAACCGAATCCTTACCCATATTTGAAGATCACTCGCAGCAGGAAACGAAATACACCACCTGCTATATGTGCGCCTGTCGCTGCGGAATTAAAGTCACGGTAGAAGATAATCAAGTTCGCTTTATTCAAGGCAATGCCGACCACCCGATCAACAAGGGCGTGCTGTGCGCGAAGGGCAATTCCGGCATTATGAAGCAAAGCTCGCCGGCAAAGCTGCGAGCCCCTCTGCTACGCAAACCTGGCACCGAGCGCGGTGCCGGCGAATTCGATGAGATAAGCTGGAATCAGGCGCTTGACATTCTGACCGAGCGCTTGCGGCATATTCGCGCCACCGACCCGAAAAAATTGGCGTTTTTTACCGGCCGCGATCAAATGCAGGCGCTAACAGGTTTCTGGGCCAGCCAGTTCGGTACTATCAACTGGGCCGCACATGGGGGTTTTTGCTCAGTCAATATGGCCGCGGCCGGCTTATACACCACCGGCTATTCTTTCTGGGAATTCGGCGATCCTGACTGGGACCGCACCAAATATTTTATGATGTGGGGGGTTGCCGAAGACCATGCCTCTAACCCCATCAAAATCGGCTTGAAAAAAATAAAGGAACGCGGCGCCAAATTCGTGGCCGTGAATCCGGTGCGAACCGGTTATCAAGCAATTGCAGATGAGTGGATTGCGGTGCGTCCCGGCACCGATGCGATGCTGGCATTGGGCATAGTGCACGTGTTATTGCAGCATGATTTGTTCGATGATGAGTTTTTAATTCGTTACACCAACTCACCCCATCTTGTCGTAAACACGCCCGGACAAAAAGGTGATGGCCTGTTGCTGCGTGATGCTGACGGCAATGCTCTGGTGTGGGACCTGGAGCAGAAAGCCTTTGTCGATGGCAGTCAACCCGGTGTAAAGCCGGCGTTGTTTGGCGACTTTGCCGCGCCCGACGGTCGTCCGCTACGCACCGTGATGAGCATATTGGCAGAAAAGTACTTGTGTGAAGAGTACTCGCCAATCGCCGCGGCAGAGGTTTGTGGCGTTCCTGCAGAGACTATAGAACGCCTCGCGCTGGAAATTGCCCATGTAGCATTTAAGGAAACGATTACCGTAGATGTGGAGTGGATCGACTGGGCCGGCCGTAAACACGACAAATTTATAGGTCGTCCGGTATCCATGCATGCGATGCGCGGCATCTCCGCACACTCCAATGGCTTTCAAACCTGTCGCGCGATTCATTTGCTGCAAGTATTGTTAGGCACTATCGATTGCCCTGGAGGGCATCTGGCGAAACCGCCGTTTCCAAAACATATACCGCCACATATTAAGCCTGCCCACGAGATGGCACCGAATACACCTCTGAGTTCACCTCCATTGGGTTTTCCTACTCAGCCAGAAGACCTGGTTATCGACGACGAAGGCAAGCCACTGCGAATCGACAAAGCCTATTCGTGGGACGCCCCTATCGCGAATCATGGCTTGATGCATATGTTGATCAGCAATGCAGTGAAGGGCGACCCCTACACCATTGATACGCTGATGCTGTTTATGGCCAATATGGCCTGGAATTCCAGCATGAACACCGCTGACACAATGGCTATGCTGCGCGAAAAAGGTGAAGACGGTGAATATAAAATTCCGTTTATTGTTAATTCCGACGCCTTCCATTCCGAAATGGTCAACTACTCAGATCTGGTCCTGCCCGACACGACTTATCTCGAGCGCTTCGATACGATCTCAATGTTAGACCGCCCGATCTCCGAGCCCGAAGCCGCGTGTGACTCTATTCGCCAGCCGGTGTTGGAAGTCGACAGAGAGGTTATGCCTTGGCAGGAAGTGCTGATAGAGTTGGCCGGCAGACTGGATTTTCCAGCCTTTACTGAAGACGATGGCAGTAGAGCGTATAGCGACTATAAAGAGTTTATTGTAAACCACGAACGTGCACCCGGCATCGGCTTTCTCGCCGGTTGGCGTGGTAAAAATGGCGACCAACACTTACGCGGCGAGCCTAATCCGGAGCAGTGGGAACGGTACATAGAGAATCAATGCTTTTTTAAATACGAGCTGGAAGACAAGCAACGCTTCTACCGCCACGCCAACAGAGATTATCTTGAATTAGCATTGGTAGCGGGTTGGGTTGGCTCTACCGATCAAATTCTGATTGAGCTGTATTCCGAGCCGCTGCAAAAGTTTCGGCTGGCCGGACAGGGGCTTTACGACGGACCCATGCCGTACGAAGAGCAGCACAAACAACGGCTGAGCGAATATTTTGACCCGCTGCCATTTTACTACGCGCCGCTGGAACAACAACGTATTGACAGAAATGAATATCGCTTTCACGCCGTCAACCAACGGCCAATGTTTATGTATCATTCCTGGGATTCGCAAAACGCCTGGTTACGGCAAATCATGTCAAAGAACTTCTTGTATATGAATGGTATACACGGAGAAAAAATGGGTATAGAGGATGAGTCCTGGGTATGGGTCGAATCTCACAACGGCAAGATTCGCGCGCAAATCAAGTTTATGCAGGGGGTGGAGGAAAACACCGTCTGGACCTGGAACGCCATCGCGAAACAAGGCGGCGCCTGGGGGCTGGACAAAGACGCCAACGAGGCCAGTGACGCCTTCCTTATGAACCACCTCATTTCGGAACTCTTACCCCCAAAAGCTAGCTTCGCCGACATCACCAACTCCGACCCCATCACCGGCCAAGCCGCGTGGTACGACCTGTGTGTGAAAATCACACCGGCCGCAGCGGACGAGACAGGTAGCTGGCCACAGTTTGACACAGTCAAGGCCCTGCCGGCTGCAGCGCCATCGCCACGCAAAATCAGCTATGCGACGCATGATAATATCAATTTGAACCGCTCGCTAAAAGACACTCTCACCCGGGGAGCAAAATGACCAGGTATATAAAATGAAATTGGGCCTGGTTATCGATTTAGACACTTGTGTCGGTTGCCATGCCTGCGCCACAGCCTGTAAACAGTGGAATACCTCCGGTATGATCGGCCCATTGTCAGATTCCGAACCATATGGCAAAGATCCCGACGGCTCGTGGCTAAACCGCGTACGCAGCTACGAAGTAGACGAGCACCCCAACAGCAAAACCGTTCACATGCCCATGTCGTGCATGCACTGTGACGACGCGGCTTGCGTTACTGTTTGCCCTACCGGAGCCTCGTATAAACGAGAAGAGGATGGCATCGTGCTGGTCGATCAGGATAAATGCATGGGTTGCAACCTGTGTGCCTGGGCCTGCCCTTATGGCGCTCGCGAGCTTGATCAAGACCAGGGTGTCATGAAAAAATGTACCCTCTGTGTTGATCGCATCTACGATTGGGAGTTACCCGAAGAGGAACGCCAACCCGCCTGTGTTCTCACCTGCCCAACGAGCTCGCGCGTTTTTGGCGACTTTGATGACCCCAAGTCGGAGGTCAGCATGCTGACTCGTGAACGCGGCGGTAAAGGCTTAATGCCCGAGCTAGGCTACAATCCGGTAAACCAATATCTCCCACCACGTGACAAGGCAGCAGTACCGGTGATGAAAGTCGGCGCTATGCCGGCGCTATCCAAGATTAAGCAATGGGCAAACAAAGTTATTGCGCGCTAATTCGCGTGAGAATTCATAAGCAATGAAACCTGCCTTCTCAGTTCTGGTTTTTACTGTCACCTCTGGCGCCGGTTACGGACTGTTTGTGTGGATGGTTTTGTTGCAGCTCATTGGCGGCGAAACAGTTGAAGTTACTGAGCTTATTTGGGGTGGCTTGCTCGGCATTATATTAGTAACCGTGGGTTTGCTGTCGTCGACTTTGCATTTGGCCAACCCCAAAAATGCCTGGCGGGCGTTTAACCGATTTAAAACTTCGTGGCTTTCACGAGAGGGGGTGTTCGCACTGCTGTTTTATCCGCTAATACTCGGCTATGCACTACTCCTATGGCTTAACGACGGCAATATGAGTATTCCAGCCAAGTTGCTTGGCATACTAGCGATCGCTGTTGCGTTGACCACCGTCGTATGTACCGGCATGATTTACGCCAGCCTCAAGCC
>JBPCXM010000675.1:0-2876 GCA_051008535.1 Pseudomonadales bacterium
GAGAAGGTGTGTGGGATTACGATCCACGGCTGGGAGACCTTAATTCTGAGTCATTTGCTCCCGATGAAGGCGACGATACCTTCGACCTGACCAGTTGGACCGTGAACGGCCGTGTTGCCAGCCTTGAATTGGTCTACACAGGCTCGTATCTTGACCGCAAGGTTGATGAAGTCGCGGACTATTCGGGTTACGCGGATTCGGGCCCATTTATTCCTTACTACATCTGTGAATATCCCGGTTATGCGTCTTGTGGAGCACCGAATTTGTTCCTCGACCAGGTTTATGAAGTCGAGCGCGAGACCCACGAATTCCGTGTGAGTACTGATGCTGACAAGCGCTTGCGCGGTATCATCGGTGTGTATGTAGACGATACAGAAACAATAGAGCGCGGCAACTGGAACTACCCCGCATCCATAGAGCAAGGCTTCGCACCCAACGCGCCGATTAGTACCGCTACTTCAACCGATACAAGTACCAGGAATCCCGGGGTGACCTTCTTTAACGACTTTACCCGCGGCAAGGAAGAAATCTCGTTTTTCGGTGAGCTCGCTTTCGACATCACCGATTCGCTCACGGCGACAGTGGGTGCGCGTCGCTATGATATAGATCTGTCACTGGTCGGCAGTTCTAACTTTGGCGTACGCGGTGTAGACCGTGATGCCGGGAACAACGTTGATGAAGTTCTGGCGGATTCAAGCCCCGCGGATTTCCAGGATACGATTTATAAGGCCAACCTGCGCTGGCAGATCACTGACGACATCATGATCTACGGCACATGGTCGGAAGGTTACCGCCCCGGCGGCTTCAATCGCAATGGTGGCGCCAGCGTGGTACCGGATGTGCCTCCGTTCGTTCCCGATTTTTATGAGTCAGATGAGTTGACTAACTGGGAATTCGGCTGGAAAACCTCACTGCTCGGCGGCAGCTTGCGTTTCAACGGTGCGGCCTACTTCTTGCAATGGGACGCTATGCAAATAGGCACCCTGGATTTCGCTTTTTCTAACCTGGCCTTTATTAATAATGGCCCCGACGCGGAAATTACCGGTGTTGAAATAGACACGATCTGGGCGGCCACCGACAACTTCACTTTTTTTATTAACATCTCTTACAACGACAGTGAGCTAACCGAGGTTCCTCCGAATATCGTTAATCTTCTCGAAGAAGGCTCCTCGCTGGCCCTGGCGCCGGAATTGCAATATGTGTTGCGTAGCCGTTACGAGTGGGAATTGTCGGACGGGGCCGGCGCGTTCGCGCAGCTCGCCTACCGATACACCGACGATACCATCAGTGCAATCGTCGTAGTCGACAGTTTCGAGCAGGATAGCTATAGCATCGTCGACGCCACGCTTGGCTACACGCGCGATGACTGGACTATAACGCTGTTTGGCGACAACCTGACAGACGAACTGGCTGACATATTCATTAGTAACGAAGACGATATTATCAAGAACACCCCAAATCGCCCGCGTACTTTCGGTTTACGCTTCTCTTACAGCATCTAAATGGCCGATGTCGACTCTGCACATCTTGATGGTGAAGCAAGCGACACACTGCTAAGAAAAGCCAAGCTACAACTACAAAAAGGCCGGCTCAGCGACGCAATTGCCGCACTTGAGGAATTGTTGCACGCAAAGCCGGCGCATCGCGATGGCTTGTACTACCTGGCCGTGTGCCAACGAAAAGCGCAAGCTCACCAAGCGGCGCTAGCCACCCTAAAAAAGCTAAAGCAGTCACATCCTCAGTACGGTCGAGCCTATCAAGAAGAAGGCCACACCTATTCCACCTTAGGCAATTCCCAAGCAGCTGGCGAGGCTTTTGAAAAAGCGGTCGCGCTTAACCCAGCCTTAATCGCCAGTTGGAAAGCACTTGTTGTGCATTATGACGCGCAAGCCGAGAAGGAAAAGGCGATGCGCGCCATGCAGCATGCGCATGGGCTGTCGCAATTACCTCCTCACTTGCTAACCGTGACCAGTCTCATCCATGAGAATAAACTCTACATGGCTGAACAATTATGCCGCCAGTTTTTGCAACAACAGCCACACCATATTGAAGCCATGCGATTACTGGCTGAGATTGGTACAAAGCTACAAATTCTAGATGACGCCGAGTTTCTGTTGGAAAGCTGCGTGGAGTTCAAGCCCGACTACCAGCGCGCGCGAATGGACTACGTGCAAGTGCTGCATAAGCGGCAGAAGTTTCAGCAGGCGCTAGAGCAAGCTGAACAGCTACATGCGAGTGACCCGGACAATGTTGCCTATGAGATTGCACTCGCCAGCGAAAACCAGGCAGTTGGGGATTTTGACCGAGCACTGGCCATCTACCAACGCATTATTGCGCGCAAACCCGATGTGCATACGGTTCACTCTGCGCGCGGACACGCGCTGAAAACGATTGGCCGAACCGACGATGCGATTCAATCCTATCGCACGGCATATAAGGCCAAACCCGACTTCGGTGATGCTTACTGGAGTTTGGCGAACTTAAAGACATATGCGTTCACCGATAATGAATTGGCGCACATGCGTGAGCAAGAACAACTGGCTTCTACCACACCAAACGACCGCGTACACCTGTGTTTTGCACTCGGCAAGGCGCTGGAAGACCGCGAGGAGTTTGCCGAGTCGTTCAGTTTCTACGAACGCGGTAATCGCTTAAAGCAAGAGGAAAGCCAGTACTTGCCCGAGCGAATTGAAACAGACTTCGCCACCCAAAAAGAATTATTCGACGCGGATTTTTTTGCCCGCCATCAAGGCTCGGGCTGCCCCTCAGACGCGCCCATTTTTGTGGTTGGCTTACCGCGCGCCGGTTCTACGTTGTTGGAACAAATCCTCGCCTCGCATTCACAGATTGATGGCACCATGGAGTTGGCGAACATT
>JBPCXM010000676.1:0-4421 GCA_051008535.1 Pseudomonadales bacterium
TAGTTTGATGCCAGTTTCGATTTATATCCGCTCCGGGCTCCCTAAATCCGCGAGTAGTGAAAATCCTGCCCCAACATCGCGGCCGTGACCAGCACAACACCATTGTCAGTCACTCGAAAGCCGCGCGCCTTATCTTCTGCGTTATCGATGCCAATTTCCGTCCGCGCTGGAATATGACAACCGCGATCAATAATGGCCTTGCGTATCTTGCAATGCCGGCCAATCGCCACCTGCGGCAACACAACGGATTTCTCCAGCGACGAATGCGAGTGCACTGTCACGTCGGAAAACAGTAATGAACGGTTTAATCTTGCTCCGGATATGATGCAGCCGCCGGAGACCATCGAGTCGACGGCCATGCCACGCCGATGGTCCTGGTTGAAGACAAATTTGGCCGGAGGTAGTTGCGGCTGGTAAGTAAGAATGGGCCAGTCCTGATCATAAAGATTGAGTTCGGGCGTTACCGAAACCAATTCCATATTCGCTTCCCAGAATGCGTCCAGCGTACCGACGTCGCGCCAATACGCCTTGGCGCCCGTTTCCGGGTCTCGAAAAGGATAAGCATAAACTTTATGTTCGGCGATGATCGAAGGAATAACATTCTTGCCAAAATCATGTTCAGATTCTGGCGTATCGGCATCCCTGATCAACTGCTCAAATAGAAAGTCGGTATTGAATACGTAGTTCCCCATTGACGCCAGGCACAGCTCCGGATTGCTCGGCAGCGGCGACGGGTGAGCCGGTTTTTCATCGAAACGCACGACGCGGCTGGTTTCATCCACCGTCATCACACCGAAAGTGTTAGCCGCTTCAGCAATCGGTACTTCGAGACAGGAAACTGTCATGTCGGCTTCGTTCTCAACATGGTTTGCCAGCATGCTGCCGTAGTCCATCTTGTAGACATGATCGCCGGATAGAATTAATACCCGCTCGGGATGTTGCGAACGAATAATATCCAGGTTTTGGTAAACAGCGTCGGCGGTGCCCTCGTACCAATGCCCCGACACGCGCTGCGACGCCGGCAGCACTTCGACGAACTCGCCCAATTCACTGCGAAAGTTGGTCCAGCCCTGTACTACGTGGCTGATCAGTGAATGCGCTTTATACTGCGTCAGAACGCCCACACGCCGAATGCCTGAATTGACACAATTGGAAAGCGGAAAGTCGATAATGCGAAACTTGCCACCAAAAAAAACTGAAGGTTTGGCGCGCCAATCGGTGAGCTCGTGCAGCCTTGATCCCTTGCCGCCGGCAAGAATCAGAGCAAATGTGTCTTTGGTGAGCCGGCTAATATAGCGTTGTTGCTTGATGGCCATGACGTCTCGGTTGCATCTCGCGATCGTTCCAGCTTACGCGGTGGAATGAAATAGTCTTTGATCAGAATCAAAAACTGAATAGAAGGAAATTGCCCGATCTTATTTGCTATCCCAATATGCGACGGGTGTATTTTCATCTGCCAGCTGAATGTAATCCTGGAGCATCATTTTGAGCGCTTTGTCGCGTGAGTGCTGCGCGTAATAGCGCTCAAATTGGCGTAGCTGCCAATCGGCGCCGTTGGTATTGTGCTCAAGTCGGTCACCGATAATGCCCAGATAATAGTTAGCTTCGGCGCTGCTAATGCCTATACTTTGCAGTCCTTTTTTTGCGGTATTCAATAACGAAACGGCAATGTCGCGCGCGGGTAATTCTTGTAGCGTATTCTTATGCAAAGCCGGCCATAAGAGCTTCGCCTGCAGCCCAAATTGGGCGGCACGATAAAAATTGTACACTAGTAATTGAAACGGCATTGCCGGAATCAATTCTTCAATTTGCTCGCGCAAACCTTCGGCGAGTCCGATCTGAAAAGCGCAATTGGCGAGCATATCGACTGCCGTTGGTCCGGCTGGCATTGCCCGCATCTCGATGCGCAAATGCCCGGCACCATGGTGATCGTAAATCGGCCGGTTCCAGTACCATATGGTTCCTTGATGCAGGCGTAGCTCGTAAAGCGCGGGTAGCTTGCCGCTATCAATGTCGTGCAGCGGGTCGTCGCCACTGCAAACGGGTAAGATTGGCCGGTGCAGATGCACCGACTCAGCAAATAATTCGTAGGCGCCATGCCGTACCCAGCCATGGCCAAAGTCGACGCGCGACGGTAAATGCAAGGCGCGCCTGCTGCGATTGCGACCATCAATAGACTGCTTAAATAACGGAACGCGGGTTTCGTGCCACAGCCGCCGGCCGAGAAAAAAAGGTGAGTTTGCCGCGATTGCAAGCACCAGTGGGGTGACAAACTGGACCGCGTTGAAGGTGCCAGTGAACTGCTGGGGGTCTACCCTGTAGTGCAACTGCAATGAAGTGTTAGCACCCTCGAAGGTGACATCTTCCGCGCGAATCGACACCGGTTCTACACCGTCAATTCTAATCGAAAAAAAGTCTTCTCTGCGCTGTCGTAACATTTCGGTCAAGGCGTGGTAGCGCTTCAGGTTGGTCATGGCCGCCAGGCCAAAGTCACGACGTTTCAAGCTTGGTAAAATGCCGATCGGCACAATGCGCCCACCGAATTGAGAGGCGGTAGCGTTAAGAGTGCGCAATTTGGTAAGAATTTCCTGTTCGATTGCTGTGAACGGGCTGTCGTTAAGCCCCACCGGAGTAAGATTGTATTCAAGATTATAGCGGTTAAGCTCGAGTGTTAGCTGTGGGTCGTCGGCAGCGGCGTGAATATCGGTATTCGCGGCCAGCGGCCTGGCGCGTTCGTCAACGATATACATTTCCAGCTCGGCGCCAATGGAGCCGTTGCCGCGACCGAAATCGGGCTCGCTAAGCAATCTTTTTAATGCCGTGAGGTTGTCGAACAGCTTGCGCTGAAAACGTTCATGGTCGCCGCGACTGAATTCAGATTGTTCGATGTCCAGACCCATAGGCTCTAATGTCGCGATCGCAGTGTCGATTATCTTTGTCTCGCTAGTTTAACTGATTCTGCGTCAAGCCTTGCTATTGATTCGTCTCTGAAGCTAATATTCATGTCACTCACCTTCCCAGTTTAAAGTCACTCAACTGGCTTGCCAGGCCCCAGAGAGGCCTGGTGTCAGCTGAACCGGCGGGGATGGTTCATTTCATCAGTACCCAGAGTAACGAAATGCCAATAGATTTCCAAAGTCTGGGGGCGGTTCAGGAAGTGACCGGCTCCTGTCATTTAATTCGCGTTGGTGAGCGGCGTCTGCTGTTGGACTGTGGCATGTTTCAGGGTGGGCGCAACAATGCGCAACATAATCGCGACCCGTTTCTGTTCGATCCGGCGACTATCGATGCCGTGATTTTGAGTCACGCGCATATCGACCACTCGGGACGAATACCGATTCTGGTTAGCTCAGGTTTCCGCGGCCCCATTTACACACATCCGGCGACCAAAGACCTGGCGCGTATTCTGTTGAAGGATTCGGCCTTCCTGCACGAGAAAGAAACCGAGTGGGAGAATCGCAAACGCGAACGTAAGGGTTTGCCGTTGGTGGAACCGCTGTACACGCAGCAAGATGCGGCCACGGCCATGCGCCAATTCAAAGTGTTGCACTATGCGAGGCCGACGAAGATTCTACCGGGTGTCACCGTTTGCTTGCACGATGCGGGTCATATTCTGGGTTCGGCCATCGTCGAACTTAAGCTATCCGATGCCGGCGTCACACGCACAGTGGTATTCAGCGGCGACCTTGGCCATATTGATGCGCCTATTCTGCGTGATCCCGTTCGCCTTGAGCGTGCCGACCTGGTAGTAATGGAAAGTACCTATGGCGATCGCTTGCACCGGCCCTGGGACGCGACCCGTGAAGAGCTCATCGAAGTGATTGCGGCTGCCCGGCACGACAAGGGCAATATCCTGATTCCATCCTTTGTGGTGGGCCGCAGCCAATTGTTACTGTATTGGTTTGCGCGCTATTTTAAAGAAGCGAATTTGGAAAATTGGCAGATATTTCTCGACAGCCCGCTCGCCATCGAAGCCAGCAATATTTATGTACGTCACAGTTCACTCTACGACGAAGCGGCCGCGGCGTTGTGGGCTGGGTTGGATGGCCAACCGCTGCTACCCAATTTGCGTTTGACTCGCACCACCAAGCAATCGAAAGCGATCAACCGCTTTCACTCAGGCGCGATTATTATTGCCGGTAGTGGTATGTGTACCGGTGGTCGAATTAAACACCATCTGCTGAACAATGTGTGGCGCAAGCAATGTCATGTCATCATTGTCGGCTACCAGGCGTATGGCACACCGGGCCGCGCCATGGTGGATGGCGCCAAACATATTCGCCTTTACGGCGATACCGTGCGGGTCGCAGCGAAAGTGCACACGGTAGGGGGCTTGTCGGCCCACGCCGACCAGAACGGCTTATTAAATTGGTATAAATGTTTTTCGGGCGGACCGCGCGTGCTACTGGTTCACGGCGAAC
>JBPCXM010000677.1:0-3873 GCA_051008535.1 Pseudomonadales bacterium
GAATCCCCGGGTGATGTAATGCTCACACCGTGGCCCACAGTGGGCGGCAATCAGCAGCGCTCCTTTTACCGCGATGGCTGTGATGGCCTCGACAATGATGCCGATGGTTTGCCGGACTGCTATGAACTCCGGATCGGATTGGATCCCAACAATCCGGCTGATGCGGAAAGCGACATGGACAATGACTCGGTCAATGCGTTACTCGAATACCAGAATGGCACGCACCCCTTTAGCGCCAATTCGGATGGAGACGAATTTCCCGACGCTTATGAAATTCTTTTTGGAATGGATCCGACATCAAGCCACTTTAGAGGCTCCGAGGACGTCGACTTCGATGGTGCAGAGACACGCGTCGAGTTCATTGCGGAGACTTCGCCGGCTGATCGAAATGATGCGCCAACTATAGGGCAATTGCTATGGCGTTACGACCTACCCGGCACTTTGCCAACAACTCTGGGGATTGCCGATGATGAGGGCGTGTTTGTCAATGCCGCCGTCACACCGATTGACTATGGTCAGTATGACTATGTCGATGCCCCGAGAGACTCGATCGTCCCCATCAACCTATTCGGAAAAACTACGTCATTGGGAAATTGCAATGGTATTCGCTTCAACTTGGAATTCGAAGGTTTCAATGAAATAAAAGCGATCGGCAGCAAGTCACCTTCCATTTTGGAGAATGGCGCCCTGCTATATTCCGATCGACAGGTTGATGCGAACTTTTCAAGAATAACGCTGAGTACGCACAACCGTCCCGGAACGGGACATCTTAACGGGATACCCACGTCGGCGTATGCGTTAGGACAGAGAGAATCGCGTGCCTATGTCGCCGTTGTGAAGGACGAAGGGCTAGACGCAGATGGCGAGGAATTGGAAGACACCTATGCACTGAGAAGTATGTCCCTGACCAATATGGGCACGGTTTGGAGCTTCAGCTTATCTTCCGCCGTCAACGGAACGCCCGCTGTCGGCAAAGCCGGCAATATCAGTTTCGGGACAGCAGATGGTGACGTGGTCACACTTAATCCAGATGGTCAAGAGCTTTGGCGCTTCAACGCCGGCAGCCCATTGAATGGTCATCCAGCACTGGGCGAAAACGGCACTGTTTATATCGGCGCAGACAACGGCCGCTTGTATGCCGTTAACCAGGATGTTTTAGATTGGAGCTACGCGACGGCGGGTAAAGTTACAGGATCCCCCGCTATCGCGTCGGATGGTGCAATCTACGTCGGCTCGCACGATGGTTTCTTACATGTCCTTAACAGTGATGGCTCCTTGAGATGGACATTCGAAACCGGCGGCGCCATACAGGCGTCCCCCACACTGGGAGCCGATGGGATGGTGTATTTCGCATCTGACGATGGTTTGGTTTACGCCATTGACAGCGCTGCTGCCGCTGAAGCAGCCAATGACGTGAATGCCAGCGTGACGCCCGTTTGGAGCTATAACATTAACGCCATAGAAGGCATGCGATCGTCTCCTGTGTTGGGTGACGATGGCGTGCTTTATGTCGCGTCTAACGGTGGTAATGTGTACGCGATCTATACATCATCTCGTGGCCTGATGGATTCACCGTGGCCAACCTACGGGCACGATTCGCGGAACACTGGCAATATCTCGTCGGGTTCATCGGAACCACCACAACTGACCATTACGGCACCTACGACAACAAACTTTGTCGAAGGCCAGGCGATCACCTTCGAAGCAAACGCAAACGACCCCGAAGACGGCGATCTGAGTACCGCTATCGAATGGTTGTCAAACCTTGATGGCACCTTGGGAACCGGTGCACAGTTGGTCGTTGATATGCTTACTGTTGGCACGCATGAGGTTACCGCTCGCGTCATGGATTCAGATGGAACAGAAACAAGCACATCTCTAACGATTCAGGTAGATGTCACATCGATTATCGTGACGTTATTGACAAGTGCTGAGGACAGCACAATCGTGGGTGAGGTCGTCAACCTCAGTGCTTCAATCACCGGCGCAGGTGCACAAACTTACGAATATCGCTTCCGCGTGAAGGGTCCAAGTACGGATGATAAGTGGACTCAGTTGAGAGACTACGCTCCCTCAAATCTGTTTGAGTGGGATACCACTGAATATTTAGGCGAAAACATCCTCCAAGTCTTGGCGCGCCCCGCCGACGGTGGCGAGACGCCGATCAAGAGCCGCAAAAAACTTGCGGTGAATGAGCCGAACCCGGCGACGGCCGTAGCGCTCTCTACCGATATCGCGCAACCGCAAGTCTCTGGCACGTTTGTTACAGCAACGGCGCTGGCCAGTGGTAATAACAGCGGCCCGTTCGACTATCAATTCGAGATCAAAGCCCCTAGCGCAGGCGATAGTTGGATGGTCATTCAGCCCTATGGTGCAAGTGATACGGTCTCCTGGAACACCGACCAATATTTTGGTCGAAATGTGCTTCGTGTTCGGGCACGCAAAGCCGGTACGCTCGATAAACCCGTGCAAAAGAGAAAACCATTTTGGATCAATGAATCCGAGCCTGCCACGAAAGTGACGCTAACGGCTGACCTGCCCAGCCCGCAAACCGCCGGTGCACAGCTGACGCTCAATGCCGCTGCAACAGGGGGTGACAAAGGAATTTACGAGTACCAGTTCCAGGTTCGCGGGCCGAGTACCTCGGATAAATGGGAAATCATACAACCGTACTCCATGGAGTACATAGCGATGTTCAACACAACAGGACTGAGTGGCACCTATGACATGCGTGTTCAAGCGCGCGAACACGGTACGCAAGACAGACCCGTTAACAGACGCATCAAAAACTTTGTGATTCAGTAAGGTAGGAGAAAACACAATGCAAAGGACAACGACCCGCACACCCCTCGCCGTTCGTGCAGTGTTCGCTCTGCTGATGATAGTAGGCACTACTCTGCTAAACCATAGCGCGATGGCACAGACCATTACGTACTACCACAATGATCTGCTCGGTTCACCCGTAATGGCCACCGATCAAAGCGGCACGATCCTCTGGCGCGAAGACTATGAGCCGTATGGCAAACGGCTTCAAAATCAAACCGGAGCCGCATCCCACACACAGTGGTATACCGGTAAAAGCCATGACGAGGACACCGGCCTAACCTATATGGGAGCACGGTATTACGACCCTCGATTTGGTCGCTTTTTAGCCATCGACCCGGTGGACTTTACGCAAGATAACCTGCACAGCTTCAACCGTTACGCCTATGCAAACAACAATCCATATACCTTTACCGACCCGGATGGTAACAGTCCGATCGATGTGATTTTTTTTGCGGCGGATGCGATTAAACTCGTTGCGGCACTCAACTCCGGAAATCCTGCAGCGATACAATCGGCAAGCGCTGACTTAGCGGCTAGTACGGTTGGTCTGATTAGCCCGATTCCGGGGACAGGGCAGGCTATTAAAGCGGCTAAGGCTGCAGATAAGATTAATGATGCTAGAATTGCCGCTCGGAGGGGCGGTGGGATTGTTTCAGAGGGAGGAAAGGGAAGAGAAAGCGAAATACTGCTACTAGGCCGCCAAGAAAGAGTTGCAACGCGCGTTGCAGAAGGGCGTGGAGTAGCATCAACTGTTGACAGTAGTGATGCCAGAACTATTTTTAAGCAAAACTACTCTGATATAAGAAAGGCGAAAGTGATTGAGTTCGATGTTACAGGGGTGCCAAGCGCACAAAGTGGAGTTGGGAAAAACTTCGAAGGTGGGTTTTCTAGAGCGGAAGAATTCATGATTAGGTCACGACCGGAGTTCGCTAGAAAAACTGACTTTATAGGTGTACGGGCTGTTGACCAATAAACATTCACGATACAGGTGAAAAATGAATTTAGACGAAGTATTTTTTTCGGTTCACAACTTAGGCACAAGAAAAG
>JBPCXM010000678.1:0-7811 GCA_051008535.1 Pseudomonadales bacterium
GTATTCTCCAGCGATTGTGAATGTAACCATTTCATCAGCTCTGATTCACCCTTAATAGTTTGCGGCGCACTGATCGATGCCAACGGCTCGAGGGGGCTTGCTGAGGATTTTGCCTGACTTGCCGACCGCAACAAAAACCAGTGGCTGCCTTCTGCGAGTGGTGCATCTTCTCCCAGTCGCATGCGTTTCCGCTGGTGTGCAAAGGGAGGGGGACATTCATCAACCACGCCCAGCAGCACTCCGCGGCTTGCACCAGTCGCAAAGTCCAGCGCAGCCAATTGCAGCACGGCTTCAAACGAGCTGTTTTCCCGAGAAACAAATATGTTCTTACCGTGCAAGCCCAGGTTGCGCGCAACGTAATAGCCAGCGGAATTACTCAAGGTATTAATAAAACTCGCTGGTTTAGGGGGCTCGCCGTGCAGGAATATCTGCTGCTGGACTTTAACTACATTGGACATGGACGCCAAACCTGAGGCGATGAAAAGCGCGGTCTGACTTTCAAGTTCAATGCCTGCTGGCAACTTTGAGGCACATAACCCTGAACCCAACAGGCTGAGTTCGATAAAGCGGTCGATGCGGCGGGGGCGCTCTTTACACAAAGGGGCAAGGCGTTCTCGCAGGTTGGCGAGCTCGGAATGCTCGCCGTCGTCTTTCACATCCGCGTAGTAATCGCCGAGGCTGATAACGTGCATCATTGCTGCTGCGCTGGTTTGTGCTGCACGACCATCGAGCTATTGTTACCACCGAAGCCGAAAAAATTCAGCATGTAAAAACCGGCGCCGGCAGGCTGCGCTGCGGTTATTGGGCTAATGTTCAACTGCGGATCCGGTTCGCTAAAGCCGGCGCTTGCGGGAATGACGTTCGCCTGCAACGCGGTGGCCAGCAGAGCCAATTCTACAGCCCCGCAAGCCCCCAGGGTATGCCCCACATAAGGCTTAATACAAAACACCGGTGGTATCTTATGAAAGACTTGGTGCATGGCGGCGGCTTCGCCGTTGTCATTTAGCGGACTGGCGGTACCATGGGCCTTGATCGCTTCAATCATGTCAGCGTCAATGCCGGCATCGGCCAGTGCCGAGCGCATGACCGCAGCGATCGAAGTTCCGTCAGGATTGGAAGCCGAAATACTGTGGGTATCGCAATGACTGGCTGCACCGCGCACGCTGAGCCCGTCATCATCGCTTGCGCCATGAAAAAGAAGCGCCGCACAACCTTCTCCAAGTACCAGGCCGTTGCGGTGCCGGTCGAAGGGCCGCATCACGTCGTTTGCCAGTAATTGCATGCCGGCGAATCCCGACAGAGTCGTCACATTAAAAGTTTCCATACCTATGACCAATGCGTAGCGGCTATGGCCGCAGCGTATCGCCTGACTCGCAGCCATAATTGCGTTGGCGCTCGACGTACATGCCGTGTTGTAGGGGAAGTCTGCGCCGTAGAATCCGTGCCTGCTTTGCAGGCGTTCGCTGATTTGTGAGAACCCGTCGAGGGGAATCGGCAACGCGCCCACGGCATCCTCTGGCTGCAGAGTTGCGAGGCTGTTTTGATATAACTCTTCGGCAATGGCAATGCCATACGATGAGGAGCCAACAAAAACCGGCATTTGCTCGATGTCTGCGGCTTTCAGACCAGACTCTTCAAGAGCTTCGCTAATGCTGGCGTCTAGCAGAAGGTGCATGCGCTGCTCCGCAGTCGATGCTGATTGTGAGAGGTCAATTTTCAGATAGGCAGCTTGCAGCGGATCACTAAACTGCTGCAACTTCTGGCTCTGATACTGCGGCGTCGCGTCCAGCAAGCCTGCTAGGTTAGCCGCCTTACCGCTACCAAGAACAGTGGTCAGCCCAACACCACCAAGTTTGACGTGGGAGGGTGTTTGAATCATTCGCTCAGAATAAAATTGGCCAGCGTCTCAATTGAAGTCAACGCCGTGCGCGTCTCGTTACCGCTGTCGATATGCTTGCCGTAACGACTTTTGATTTCCAGAGAAATGGCGAGTGCGTCGAGTGAATCAAGGCCAAATTGACTATCTTCTCCAAGCAGCCGTTCATCGTCGGCGATGTCATCGGCGCTGCCATCAACGTCGCACTCATCCAACACCAGTTGCTTGAGTTCGCGCTTTAAGTCTTCAATGTTCATGCGGTTACCGTGTCAACTGATTTTTTGAAAGCAGGCTGGCCAACACCAGCAACAATGCGGCAAGAGCAATAAGCCGACCGGCTTCCGGCAGCACATCTGCTATATCGCCAGCGCGTAGCAGTATGTCGAGAAAACCATCGAGCCCCCAGGCCATTGGCGACCATTGGCTGAGGTCCTGCATAACCGGTGGCATGATAAAACGCGGCACCATAATGCCTCCCAGCGCCGCCATGATGATATTGCAAACGCCCGCTGCAATTGTGGCTTGTTCTGTGGTGCTGGCCAGATTAGCAATCAACAAGGCATAACTGACCGCGGCCAAGGCCGCTGCTGACGAGATAACCAGCAAAGCGCCGGCGCTACCTAGAATTTCAAGCCGCTCTCCGCCAAGTGCGGGAATCAGGTAAATGCCCACCAGCAACATAGCGCCAACCTGCAACATATTGACGATAAAGAATGGAACGAGCTTTCCCAACAAAAATTGATAGCTGCCAACACCCATGCTGCGAAGCCGCGCCAGCGTACCTTGTTCACGCTCGCGAATCAAAGTGGTTGACAGTGGAATGGTAATGAAAAACATCGCAAATAACAGCCACGCCGGTACATTTTGCTGCACTGCCGTAGGCGTTTGTTGCTGCCCTGCCCCTCCGAGATAGAGCGAGTGAACAGTCAACGCCTGCCCCATGTCCATATCAATCCCGGTGTCTAACCGGCTGGATCCGAACGCATCGTCCAGAGATTGCTGAATATATATCGTCGACAGTTGCTCACGCAGGGAAGCCGCAAACAGTTGCGCGGTGACCCTGTCGGTGCCAGGCGCGACATGCAGCTCAAGCGCAGCGCCTCCATTCATAAGCTGTTGTATGTGGTCGCTATTGATAACCAGCAAAAATTGCGCATTATCGTCACGAGTTTTTTGCAGCAGCGATTGCATGTCGTTTTCGCTATCTGTCAGTCGCTCAAATTCTACGCGCTCGGTTAACGTTTGGATCAAAGCTTCGCTTGCTGCATTTTTTTCCGTATCGATTAAATAGTAGCTGATAGTCGGATTGTGACTGTCGTAGCGATCGCTTAGGGCGAAAGACATGATTAGGATAAACAACGATGGCATAACAAACAGCAAAGCCAGCCCGTGTACGTCGCGGCGTAATAGCAGCAGTTCTTTAGCGGCAAGCGTGACAATTCGTGCCATAACTAATCCCTCAACGATCGCTGGGTGAGCTGCATAAACAATTCTTCCAGGTTTTGTGTGCCATAGCGAATGCGCACAATCTCAACTTCAAGAGCCTCCAGATGGTCGAATAACGCGTAGATGCGCTGCGCGTGGCCGTCGGATTCAAGCGACAATTCCCTACCATGCTGAGACAGCGTGTGGCGCTGCTGTAGTTGCTGAAGCTGCGTATCACTTAGAGGTTCACGCAGCTCTAATGTAATACATGTGCTGTGACTCGCTGCCAGCAGTGTTGGCAACGAACCCTGCGCCAATACCTTGCCGTTATCGATGATGGCAACCTCATCGCACAGGTATTCCACCTCTTCCATATAGTGGGAGGTGTAAATGATGGTAGTGCCCTGTGCGTTGATATCCTTGATTGCCTCCAGAATAAAGCGTCGGGAATGAGGGTCTATACCTACCGTTGGTTCATCTAGCAACAGCAGGTCTGGCCAGTTCAACAGCCCTATCGCCAGATTGAGGCGACGTTTAAGGCCGCCCGAAAGGTGGGCGGCCTTGCTTGCAAGTTTGTCTTGCAGGCTTGTGATAGCCGAAACTTCGGCGATGCGCTCGGCAAGATCCGCATTGGGAATGGACTGGACTCTGGCAAAAAAAACCAGATTTTCCTGCACCGTCAGGTTGGAATAAAACGCATATTCCTGGGGAACGAGGGAGAAGCCCTGTGCATCGGTGCTACGCATGTCGGCACCATTAAGCAGTATTTTACCGGCTGGGCAAGGCAGTTGCCTGGTCAGCAGCGACAGTAACGTGGTCTTGCCGGCCCCGTTCGGGCCCAGCAGGCCGAATAGACTGCCGCTGTTAATCTGCAAAGAGATGTCGCTTAGCACGGGATGTTTGCTCTGCTTATAGCTAAACACCAGTGATTCAATCGTGATCACGAATCGTCCTTACATAACGAATGAAAAAAGCCCGGGGTTTTGCTCATGCAGGCTTGGTCTGACGGGGAGTCTTGTACTGCTGCCAAGTGTGAAAATCCTAGCATATAGTGTGTACATACAAACATCAATGCAGACAAAACGGTCATTATTTAGCGCGAGGCACTAATTTTCTCCTTATGAAATTGTCCAAATTGCCATTGCATGCGGCAATACGGGTATTCTTGTCGTTAGGAAACAGGCGGCTTGACCATGACAGAAAAACATATATCTCCGTTAACGTCCTGCTTGGTTCTATTTTTTTGTGCGTATGTTTCTGCATGCACCAGCATAAAGCCGATGCCCGAGGATGCGGCCGGACTGACGAATGTGAGTGCCTGCAATATCGTTGAACATATGCGCTGTGTTTATCTCACCGGCAAGGAAACTATCGGTGATGGCATGGAGCGAAAATGGACTAGACACTGGTTTCGAATGTCTTATATAGGCAAAGCCTGTGAACGACAATATGGAAGAACAACCGCGGTCATTTTTGAAACTCTGTTTGCAATACCGCACTACTTCATGATCGGAATTGGCAACGCTGGCGCAGCTATCACCTCTTTTGCAAAAAAAGACCGTTCTTCAAAGTGAATCTGGCTGCTATGCTCTTCGGGCAAGAATATGGCGCATCGGCACAGAAACTTCATCGCTAAGCACTTCGAATCCAGCATGCCTAAGCGCCGCTATCACATCCCAACGATGCCAGGCCTCTACAAACGGCTCGTGGACAAGCCGCGCGAGGAAAGCAAAGTACAGCGCTTTCACGCCATAGTCTTTTAATAAACTGAAATACCCTTGCTCCAATTGAAGTGGCGAGGGTTCACAAATAGCGACATAGCCTTCACTTTTGACGATTCGGGAAAGTTCCTGCAACACTTTCTCGCCATATTTGGGCGGCAACTCATGGAACAAGAAGCAGGCGGCCGCGCCATCAAAGCAGTTGTCATGAAAATTGGTTTGCTCGGCCACACCCTGCACGAAATGTATGCCAGGGAAGTCTCCGGCAGCGTGTTGTAAAAAATAGGGTGAGGGGTCGATCCCCCATACATTGAGCGATCCTTGCTGGTGTAAGGCACCGGCAAGCTGCCCTCCACCACAGCCAATGTCGAGCACGCTGTGCAAGCCAGCCAACTGCATTGCGATATGACTGCGGGCGCGTTGCATACTGCCCAACATCACGCGATCAAAGCCAGAAAGATAGCCCCGGGTAATTTTCCTGGAGTAATTGCCATTCGGCAAATTATGAAACTCCTGAAGAACGTATTTGGGTATGCGTTCCTTACCGGGTAGTGTGTCAGGTAGTTCCACCTTGTTACGGGCGGTGCTGAACACGCAGGCCAGAAAACGCAAAATATCTTTGGGCCTACTGAAATTCAGGTTATCGGGCCAGGCATCGGGTAGTTCCAGTTCGCCCCAATCGATGCGTACCGTTTCACGAAGCATTGAGTCCATCGTTTGCTCTTCCATAGGCAAAGTATAAGCTAAACATTGCTTTCTAGCGCTTTATCGTCTCACGCGTTTTTTGTTTTTGCCGTTCGCTTTTACGCAGCAACACATACACCGCACCGACGCCGCCGTGGTGTTTTTGCGCGCTGTGAAAAGCCAAAACCTCGGGCAGTTGCTGCAGCCAATGGTTAACACAGCTTTTTATCATGGCCTTTTGTGGCTGGCTGCGCGCACCTCTGCCGTGCACAATTAGCCCGGTGCGGACATCGTAGCGCATACTGTCCTGAATAAAATCGAACACCGCCACGCGCGCCTGCGCCACGGTATGCTTGTGCAAGTCGAGCCGCGCGTCGATCGTGTATTGCCCGAGCCGCAGCTTGCGCAGCACGCCGTGCTGGATGCCGGGCTTATTAAAGCGCAGAATATCATCTGACTTAACAGGTGGAATAAAATCTTCACCGAGGAAGTTTTCGTCTTGCCCATTTTCCTGCTGCGCGGCGAGTCGGCGTGCCTGTTGCGCGAGAGAAGCCGCTCGTCTCTCCGCTTTCAGCTCAGCACGAGTCTGCGCAAGTGGCTTAACATCCTGCATCTCTGCGCGGAAAATATCGTCGTCTTGCATACTGAACTAACTTTCCAATAGAAATGTGACCGGCCCATCATTGGTTAATTGCACTTGCATATTCGCGCCAAACACGCCGGTGGTTACTGAATCATGTTTGCTGCGGGCATACTCAACCACATAGTCGTAAAGTTCGCTCGCCAAAGCCGGCGCTGCCGCGCTGGAGAAGCTGGGCCGCAAGCCTTTGCGTGTATCGGCAGATAACGTAAACTGCGAAACGATGAGAACGTCGCCTTGAATATCGCTAACACTGCGGTTCATTTTACCCTCGTCATCAGCGAACACGCGATACGCTAACAACTTGTCGACCAACTTGCACGCGGCTTGTTGGTTGTCGTCTTTGTCTACGCCTAACAATACCAGCAAGCCATGGTCGATTGCGCCAGTTATAACGCCATCGACGGTGACGCTTGCCTCAGTCACCCGCTGCAACATAGCACGCACGTGAGCAGCTCTTTCTAGACGTTGAAATCTTCGGCGAAGCGTTTCGCCATATCGCGCGTAGCACGGATTAGAGCGTCTACATTGCCCGATTCGTTGGCGCTATGACCGGCGTCGCGCACGATATACATGGCGGCATCGTGCCACACTTTTTGCAGCGCGTGCGCATTGTCTAACGGACACACCATGTCGTAGCGGCCGTGCACAATAATACCGGGGATACCTTTGAGCTTGTCGGCCTCGCGCAGAATCTGGTCCTTCTCAATAAAGGCTTCATTGACAAAGTAATGCGCTTCAATGCGGGCCAAAGCCAGTGCTACGTGTGGCTCGGAAAAATGTTCAACCATATTGGCGTTGGGGCGCAGCGTCGCGCAGCGTGCCTCCCATAGCGACCAGGCTTTGGCGGCGCCCATGCGCGCCAACTCGTTATTACCAGTGAGGCGGCTGTAGTAAGCTTGAATCAAATCATCACGCTCGGCGGTCGGTATCGGTGCGAGAAAATCTTCCCAGTAGTCAGGGAAAATCATGTTCGCACCCTGCTGATAGAACCACTCAATATCTTGCCGGCGGCACAGAAAAATGCCACGCAAGATCAACCCAAGGACGCGCTCGGGATTTTGCTCAGCATAGAGCAAACTCAGGGTCGAACCCCATGACCCGCCAAACACCACCCAGCGCTCAACACGTAGCTCCTTGCGAATATGTTCGATATCGTTCAACAGCGACTGCGTGTCGTTGTTCATTAGCTCAGCATGCGGAGTCGACTGCCCTGCGCCTCGCTGGTCAAACAGAATAATGCGGAATTTCTCGGGGTCAAAAAAACAACGATTCGATGGCGACGTGCCGCCACCGGGGCCACCGTGGACAAACAACACAGGGATACCCTGCGGATTACCAGAC
This sequence comes from Pseudomonadales bacterium, assembly GCA_051008535.1. Lineage (GTDB taxonomy): Bacteria > Pseudomonadota > Gammaproteobacteria > Pseudomonadales > JAUIET01 > JBBKXJ01. The sequence goes on from JBPCXM010000678.1 coordinate 7,691, forward strand.
TCCTCCACATACAGCTCATGCGGCGGCGACACTTTCATGCGCTGGGTTCGATAGGGTTTGATATCGGGGTATAAAACAAACATCTCAGTGCCCGCCGTATTTTACGTGCGCCACCATACGT
>JBPCXM010000679.1:0-3861 GCA_051008535.1 Pseudomonadales bacterium
GTGAGTGCTAAGGAAATCCCCGTTCGAATACGTCAAGCTATCAATGTGGAGAGTGGTCTCAACGATGGCATCGCTTTACCCGCTGTCCTCCTGTTTGCCGCGCTTGCTAGCGCTGAACATAGCGCGGTACAGGTGGGTGATTGGGTTCGGTTTGGATTACTGCAAGTCACGCTGGGTCCCCTGGTTGGCGTGACGGTGGGTTATATCGGTGCGCGGCTACTCGATACGGCGACCGAGCGCGGTTGGGCCAGCGAACCCTCTCAAGGCATCGGTATTCTCTCCCTAGCCGTGTTTGCCTATGTCGCAGCGGAGCTGGTCGGCGGTAACGGTTTTATTGCAGCGTTTGTCGGCGGTATGGTGTTTGGCAACAGCATCCGTCATCCCTGTATGTTTCTGTTCGAGTTTATGGAAACCGAAGGCCAGCTCCTTACGCTGATCACCTTTCTAGTCTTTGGCGCCGCGTTGTTGCCGGAAGGTCTTGAGAATTTGAATCCAACTTATTTTCTGTACGCCGTGCTAAGTTTGACCGTGATACGGATGATCCCAATAGCCGTATCACTGGTCGGTGCTGGCTTGCGTCTACCCACGACATTCTTCCTTGGCTGGTTCGGTCCCAGGGGGCTTGCGTCGATTCTCTTCGTTTTGCTCATTCTTGAAGAAGCGCAGCTGGCCCATCTTGACGAACTGCTGTCGATCGCAGTGATCACGGTTGCGCTGAGCGTGCTGGTACACGGTGTGAGTGCGGCACCACTCGCGAATCTGTATGGGCGGCTTGCCGCGCGCATGGGTGAATGTGAAGAAAATCAGCCGGTCACCGAATTACCTCTTCGTGACGGATCGGCCCCAACTATTTACTACTGACACAGGATACTTACCGATGAACAAAGTTGCGATTAAGAACTGGAACGAACTCGAGGATAGAGCACCCGCGTACGCCCTGGTCGCGGACGTGGATCTGGTGCTTGTCCGCCATGACGACAGCGTCAGCGTGCTGTATGGGCGCTGCGCACACCGTGGCGCCCTGATGGCCGATGGCCATGTCGATGGTGAGAACCTGATTTGCGGCGTGCACGGCTGGGACTACCGGCTAGCCACTGGCATCAGCGAATACAACAACAGCGAGACGTTGCCGAAGTTTAACGCCTGGGTGGAAGACGGTCAGGTCTTCGTTGATGAGGACGAGATTGCCGCCTGGGCTAGAGAACATCCTCAGCCCTACAGGCGTGATGCTTACCAGGGCGCGTACCAAGACCCCACCGGCACCGTGGATGAACCGCATGTGAATTTCATCCGCCAGCTAGCGAACGAAGGGCTCACTAAAGTCGGGCACCACGGCCCAGCAGCCGCGATGGGAGTGCCGCGGGACAGCTTACCAAAGTGGGATGATTTACAGTTCGTGGTAGGCCAGTTGCACAAGCTGCCGCTGCTGGATGAGGAACCCGTGGGCACCGATATCGTGATCGGGGCGAATGCGAAAAAACCACTGCGCCTGGATATACCGCTGTTTGTTTCGGACATGAGCTTCGGCGCGCTGTCCGAAGAAGCCAAAGTGGCGCTGGCCAAAGGCGCGGAACTGGCCGGTACGGGGATTTGTTCGGGAGAGGGCGGGATGTTGCCCGAAGAACAAGCCGCCAACTCGCGCTATTTCTACGAGCTAGCCTCGGCGCGTTTCGGCTTTTCCTGGGACAAGCTGCAAAAAGTACAGGCGTTTCACTTCAAAGGTGGCCAGGGCGCCAAGACGGGCACCGGCGGCCATTTACCGGGGGCCAAGGTGAAGGGTAAGATCGCGGAAGTCCGTGAACTGCCTGAGGGCCAGGCAGCAATATCGCCGGCACGCTTCCCCGACTGGACGAGTTTGAACCAGTTTCGAGACTTCGCCGCCGAGGTACGAGAGAACACCGATGGTATCCCTTTGGGGTTCAAGCTATCCGCCCAGCATATTGAGAAAGACATCGACGCGGCGCTGAATGTGGGCGTGGACTACATTATTCTGGACGGCCGCGGCGGCGGTACCGGTGCAGCGCCGTTGATCTTCAGAGATAACATTTCGGTGCCAACCATACCTGCCCTGGCCAGAGCGCGGCGGCATCTGGATGCGTGCGACGCGCCTGGGGTGACGCTGATCATCACCGGCGGCCTGCGGCAGCCGGCCGATTTTGCCAAAGCGATGGCACTCGGCGCCGATGGTATCGCAGTGTCCAATGCCGCGATCCAGGCGATTGGTTGCTTGGGAATGCGCGCTTGTCATACCAACAACTGCCCCGTGGGTATCGCCACGCAGAAGCCACACCTGCGGGCGCGGCTGCCGGTCGATATCGCTGCCGAACGACTCGCCCGGTTCTTCTCGGCCGCGGTCGAATTGATGACGGTCGTTGCCCGCGCGGCCGGGCATAGACACGTAAGCGAGTTCTCCATTGAGGATTTGACCACGTTCAAAGCCGATATGGCACGATTGACCGGTGTCGCCTACGGCGGCGTGTCGACACTGCAGTGGGAGGCACAATGATGACGACGCAACGATTTCCCACGCTGGACGCCAATTGCATTGTTGCCACCCGCGATGCCCTGCATAGCTACGCCGAAGTGCTTGGCGATTGGCTGGTTTCTTGCCGTCCGCGGCGCAAACATTGGTGGCAGTTAAGCCTGCGCCCATCCTTAACCGGCCTGACCACCGGCATGGTGCATGCCGGCATCGATTTTGAGCTGCAACTCGATCTAAAAGAAAACTTGTTGTGCGGTCAGGTCGCCGGTGGTGGAGAGTTCGGCGAGCCCCTGCACGGACAGCCAGCCGCGGCGTTGGCGCAAGAGATCAAAACGTTTTTTCTAGACAATGGCATCGATCCTGAGCGGGTTCCGAATGTAGCTCCACGCGACGGCGAAGCCCAAGCGACTGAAGGCTACTCAGCGGAGGTCGCGCAGACCTTGGCGTCTGCCTGGCGTTCGATTTCGGCAGCGCTCACCGATTTTCGGGCGGGTATTCCCGAAGAAACAAGCCCGATTCAATTATGGCCACATCATTTTGACCTGGCCATGATGTGGCTACCCGGCGAAAAAATTCTAGGCCAGGACCCTGCGGACGAAGAGTATTCAGACAAGCAGATGAACTTTGGATTTACCTTGGGTGATGAGGGGATTCCCGAACCGTATTTCTACGTCACGGCGTATCCTTTGCCGGAGGCGTTTCCCAGCCTTCAGTTGCCGGCTGGTACAGTTTGGCAGTCAGAAGGATTCAGCGGAGCCGTTGTTACCTGGCGGTCGCTTATCGAGAGCAGCGACCCGCACGGTTACTTGCTGGATTTATGGAACAGCTTGGTGTCCGCTGGCCGCAAGCACATGCTCACGAACGGCAAATCAGGAGATGCGTGATGACTAACGGTGAAAAACTATTGGACTGGCACCGGGTCGCGGACGCCGATGAGCTTCCCGAGGGGCGTGTTAAAACGGTGACTGCGGGCATTCATTCCATGGCATTGACCCACATCGACGGTGAGTTTACCGCGATGGACAACCGTTGCCCCCATCAGGGCGGGCCGCTAGGCGAGGGTTCCATCGAGCGCGGCGCAGACAAGCAGTGCTGGTTGCGTTGCCCATGGCATGGCTGGGACTTTGATCCAAAAACCGGCCTGCCACCAGGCGGGCATGAAGATACGGGTCAGGAACTATATCCCGTGGAGGTGCGAGAGGACGGTATTTACGTTGGCCTTGAGGCCGAGGCGCCACGCGCTACGACCGTCACGGATGTGATGGCGGAAACCATGACCAATTGGGGCATCACCACTGTGTTCGGCATGGTTGGCCACTCAAATCTGGGTTTGGCCGATGCGCTTAGATTGCAAGAGAAGCAGGGACGGCTGAATTACT
>JBPCXM010000680.1:0-3770 GCA_051008535.1 Pseudomonadales bacterium
ACCACCGGCTCGATGCGCGCCTCTGCCACTGCTTTTCCCGCAGCAACATCGCCCCAATAAGGTATCCCATCGGGGGCAATATCTTTCTTCAACGTTAGCTTGATATGAGGTTTCATTCCTGTTGTTCTACCTCGCCCGCATCATGCGTTTCCCGCTCAACCGCCTTTTACTTCCTCCAGGTGGTTGCTGAAATATGCATATGTCAATGGACCACACATAACCAGCCACCCCTCAAAAAGAGAAACGGCGACAAATACGAGTTGGCTAATATGTGTCCACACCCCAGAATTTCGCTAATTGCTAACGCTGTGGGACTACCAAGACTACGCGAACAGCTACTTCTAACAGTTTTACTTGTTGGTGATTGTAAAATCAAAGCAGGGATCGAACTCTACATATTCCTGCGGAAATTGCAAGGGGTTTAAGTAACAATTATTTCGCTTAAGAGGGGTGCGTGGAAATTTTATACAAGCTATTAAACGCGAGGATAGATTATGGTGAACACGAAATAGTGAGGGCATTCAGTATAGGTTTGTTGCCGAGGCTCGCCCAGGTTGCGCCGTGCTCAATGATTTGTGCTACGGCAGAAATCACCCGCTTGCTCGACCGATCTGTCAATAACTTGACACTCTGTACTCGCTCCGATACTTCAGACAGTCGACTTTCAATTCGGCGATTCGGAAACAAACCGGTATACAAAGCTAATCCAACTCTCTCATAAATATGTTTTTTCTTTATTACAATGGCGCGCCTCTTCGGAGGATCATCCAACTTCTCACGCCACCTAATACCTAGGTACTAACGCGTCGGTAGGATTTACATTACCTCGATTGTTCGACACAGTGGGTGCTAAGCTGCAGCTAGAACTTGGATGAGCTGAATAACGCATTGTCATCTTGTTAGAGTAGTAGCTGCGAGAATGTTTGGTTTCATACATCCCATGAACGCAGGCATTCTTTTCGACTCACCAGATCATAGGAGGGCCCTCCGATGGCCAAGGCACCAAAAACCTGCTTCGACAGACTTCTTCCTCAGGACTTACGTGAGCAAATGCCCACTCAAAGCATGCCGAATGGGCGCACACGCGCTATCAGCCCTAAAGGCAAGCAATGGGTCAATGGCAGTACGATACGTATTCGATTTGTGGACGGCAGCGAAGCACAACGAGACATGGTTAGGCAGTTTGCGCCGCAATGGACCGACCATGCTAACCTTACTTTTGAATTTAGCGAAGACCCTCGAGCCGAAATTAGAGTCACTTTTAACAGCGACGACGGCGCCTGGTCGTACGTCGGTCTCGACAATCTGAATATTCCCTTGAGTGCAGCCACGCTGAATTTGGGCTGGCAAGATCAAGGCGTGATACTGCATGAGTTTGGCCACATGATCGGTCTTGGCCACGAACATCAGAACCCAGACGGCGGCATTATCTGGAACGAAGCTGCGGTCATCCGTGATCTTTCCGGTCCACCCAATTTTTGGGACGAAGCGACCATCAGGCATAACGTGTTGAACAAATATTCTGCCGACCAGGTACACGGCACGGAATTCGATCCGGAATCGATCATGCTGTACGCATTCCCCGATGAGTGGACGCAAAACATAGGCGCAACCCAGGAGAATGACGATCTCTCCGAACTCGACAAGATGTTCATTCGCAGCGAACTCATGTACCCCGGGCGTGGCACGCCGCAGGAAACAGCGGTAGACTTGCCCGTGAGTCGAGCGACCGTCGCTGAAATATCGGCGGCCGGTGAAGAAGACCTATACCGTTTCTTAGTGGAGGACAGTGGAACCTACGTTGTGCAAACAGCAGGCTCAACCGATATTGTCATGTCTCTATTCGGTCCCGACAGCGCTACCAATCTGGTGGGCGAAGACGACGATGGGGGCACAGGAACCAACGCACGCGTCAGTGCGGTACTGCAACCTGGGACCTACTACGCGCGCGTAAGACATTATAATCCGGCAAGCCGAGGGGAATATCGGATACAAGTTGCTGCGCTCTAACAGGCTGTAGAAAAAGTCTTCCTGACTTCTTCAATGCAAGCTAAGCCTATTGATGCGCCGCCAATTCCCGCAGCGCATCAACAACACCATCGCCCAGCGCGCGTAACTGCGCGTTGGTCATAATATAAGGCGGCATCACATAAACGAGGTGGCCAAACGGCCTCACCCAGATACCTCGCTTGATTAGTGCAGTTTGCACGGCGTTTATGTCTACCGGCGACTTCATCTCCACCACGCCAATGCCGCCTAGTGTGCGCACTTCGGCGACTGATTCAATCTCCTTAGCCGGTGCTAGCACTTCGGTCAGGGTTTGCTGAATATTTAATATGTTAGATTGCCAGTCCTGCGACAATAGCAAATCGATACTTGCATTGGCCACCGCGCAAGCCAACGGATTACCCATGAACGTCGGGCCATGCATAAAAACACCCGCCTCGCCGTTACAGATGCCGTCGCTAACGCGTTCGGTAGTTAGCGTCGCGGCCAGACTCATGTAACCGCCAGTCAAGGCCTTGCCCAGGCACATGATATCGGGCGCAATGGCGGCGTGCTCGCATGCAAATAACTTACCACTGCGGCCGAAGCCAGTGGCGATTTCATCCGCGATCAACAATACGTCGTACGCATCGCACAGCGCTCGCACACCAGCGAGATATTCCGCACTATAAAAATTCATTCCGCCCGTACCCTGCACGACGGGTTCAAGAATGATGGCGGCAATCGAGTGCTGCTCGCGCTCAAGCAGTTGTTCCATCTCAATGAGATCACCTTCGATCAGTGGTTGGCCAAATCTGCTGCGCGGGGAGGGGGCGAACAATTGCTGCGCCAGTACTGTTTGGAAAATGTGATGCATACCGGTGATCGGGTCACACACCGACATCGCGGCGAAGGTATCACCATGGTAGCCGGAACGCACCGTCAGCAATCGATGTTTATTCGGTTTGCCAATTGAGTACCAATATTGGATCGCCATTTTGATCGCAACCTCGACCGCCACCGATCCGGAGTCGCAAAGAAATACCTTCTGCAATCCAGCCGGCGTAACATCCACCAGCTTCTTGCAAAGTGTTACCGCCTGCGGGTGGGTAATGCCGCCAAGCATTACATGCGCCATATACTCTAGCTGGTCTCGAATTGCTTGATTCAAAACGGGATGGTTGTAGCCATGAATGGCGCACCACCATGACGCCATGCCGTCCAGCAGTTTGCTGCCGTCGGCCAGTTGCAGGAAAGCACCATCCGCGCTTACCACCGGGTATACCGATGGGGGCTCGGTCATCGACGCATAGGGGTGCCATACATGAGCACGGTCCAGCGCTAACATTTTTTCTATATCTTTCGACGATAATTTACTAATGCGGTTCACCTTCTGTTTTGCGCAGTGCAGAGGCAGGTAGCTTGCTCAGCATATTTTCCAGCAGGCGCGGCTGTGCCCGACTGTTAGGGTGCAGGCCATCCGCCTGCATAAGTGTTGGGTCGGTTGCAACTTCCTGCAAAAAGAACGGCAGCAAGGCGACGTTTTCCTGTTTAGCTATGTTTTGGAAAACAGCGTGGAACTGCGAAGTATATTTGCTGCCATAGTTTGGTGGTATGTGCATGCCTAGCAAGTACACTTGGCTGCCGTGTTGCTTGCCAAGTCGTACGATGTTCTCGAGGTTAGCTTCTATCAGCTTGATAGGTTGGCCGCGCAGGCCGTCATTGGCGCCGAGTTCGACAATCAGTAGCTCGGGCTGGTAGTCTTGTAGCAACTGCGGCAAGCG
>JBPCXM010000681.1:0-3168 GCA_051008535.1 Pseudomonadales bacterium
TGACGGCACTGCACTGAACATGACGCTTTGGTCGTACTGTGGCAAGGCCAACCTATGCATATTGGCTGACAGCAAAGTCTTACCTGACGGATGGGTGCTGTACGACTACTTTATTGAAGAATTGGCCGTCTTGAATTGCCTCGCAGAAACACCTACTGCCCTATAAGCCATCTCTCGCTATCATTCGAGCCCGTCATAAATAGCCTGTGGGGTGCGAATTCCTATTTTGACTGGAAAACTACGGATGTCATACTGATCCGATGGGTCAACTACTTGAGTTTTTCTATCACTTCCTGGCAATAACTATCAAATTGCTCAAGCTAGCAGGTATTGTAACTACACCTTCTTTATTGACACGACAAGTTGCAAATTTCAGGCTATTAGACGGCGATAGCAAACCGAGTTGAGCTCTCCTTATGTGAACTTAACTTGTGGCAAAAGTTGGGGATTAGTCGCTGCCGGATAGCCAGCGTAGGGTGTACGACTCTTTTCTCCAGCATTAGCCGCCACTCAAGCGACTCGTTGAACGAGGTTTGAACTGGTAGAATCGGCCATGAGCAGCCACTCAGCTGAATAGAAGATGATCTATAAGCGGATCTTCAATGTCGACAGCTGCTGCACAAATAAAACTCGCTTGTTTAAACATTTTTTGTGGCCTCTCAGCAATTGTACAATTGTCTGTTGCATTTACTTCTTGTATCTCAGCTAAGTCGAAGCAGATCCCTACAGCTGAAGATGCTGGATCTGTTGATCATTAGAAGCGGTACATGAAACTCGAGCCGCAACTGCGCTAATCACCAGTGCGTCGATCCCAGAGCACTACAAGTCCGAGACTTTAAAGACACGGGTTTGTGGCGGCACCACATCCTGTGCGTACGCCCAGCGGAAACTCATTAATCCTTCTGTACGCTCGCCATTATCCAACCAGTTGGGAATTCCAGGGTCTTTTGCAGCAATCACGATACGATAGTTGCCATCAGCACCGATTTTTACCTGGGAATTATTCAGATGTACTTGCCGGCGGCGAAAATCGGTAGTTTCCAGCCACCGGTCGGCCAACTGAATAATCCAGTAAGGTGACTCGGGTGCGACACCTTCAATCACCAGCGCTTCATCTTCCTCCAACGACCACCAGCCGAGCATATACTGTACATCCGCCGCCAGCGCAAGATCTTGGGAGCGTTCAACGGTGCCTTGCTCAGACGTTTGGAAATGATTGACCGCATCCGGCTCGCGCAACTCGGGATACCAGTCCCTTGCTTCGAACCAGAATTTGCTCATAAACGTAGCCTGTTGCAGCAAGCCCGACACCTGGGAGTCGGTCAGTGGCCTGGCTGGGGGGATCTCGCCCAGAAACTCTACGCTGAGTTCCGGCTCCCCCTCCGCTGCGCGGTCGTGGTGGTATTCCCGGATCACCATGCGCATGGATTTCTCATCCATGGCCATCCACAGACCGTCGTAATCCTCCGGTTTTTCCTTGCTTACCAGCACTTCAAAATACCCGTCCTCGTCATAGACGAGCTGATCTTCGGTGAGTACAGACGCCAGGTACATGCGCGGCTGCATTTTGACCAGGTCGATATCTCTGCTTTGGACTTGCAGGGCGAAAAACGGCGCTTTCCCCCGGGTGCCACGCACGCGGTAACTGTATTCATGGGAAACGGGAAAGCCGTGGTAATCCGCATCCGGGCTGTTGCCGCCAATCTTACTCAGGGCCGGCAACAGATCGAAGGTCGTCATCAGGGGTCGGGTTGGATCATTGTTCAGCGGCATACGCGCGGTATTGGAGAGAATGGTCATCAAGCCCAGGTACCGTTCTATGGCATCCTGCTCATTCAGTGCACCGTTTTCACCGTCACGAATCACCTGGTTGCCCGCCGTTTGCAGCACATCCATGAATTGAAACCAGTTCTTGGTGGTAGAGAGTGCCGCGAGTTCCGGTTTGACATCCTCTCCCTGGGCGCCCGGCGGTGGTGTCGTGAAACGGCCGGTATAAAAACTCACTGTGACAAGCAGCAGTGCCAGCCCGACTAAACTCAATTTATTCATTCGTGCGCTCTCCAAAGATTAGCTACAGGCGTTAACAAGCAGTTTACAGCGCCTTGACCAATGCGCCGCCTTCTACTGGCATGATGTGGCCGGTGACTCTTGTGATAACGGCCTCTCAAGTGACTCGTTGAACGAGGCTGTGAACTGGTAGAGTCGGCCACAAGCCGACCTTCAAGCACTGATGTGAAGCTGCATTCTGATGGTTTTCGCCAGCGAATCAGTGAGCCATTTTCTCTCGGGCGTTACGGGCCCCAATCGTTGATGTACCGACGGTAACTCGCCGCGTTCTTCATCAACGCCGTAAATATCCAGCGTACGACAGAGCCCCTCCATCTGGTATAGAACCGGCGCTCTGCGTATGTTCCTAGCGCAAGCGGCGAACGGTCTTCGAAGAACTGACCGCCCGCCAATTGCCTCAAGTACCGTGTAAAGGTTTACCTCGAAATTCCAGTTGCATGGCCACAGCATGTCAATTGCTATCGCGAGGGATACGTCTGCCGATTCGAGATAGCCTTCCTTGGCGATGAACCCTTCCTTATCAAGGTTTTCGGATCGTTCATGAAGGATTGTATCCACAGTCTCGCGCCAGAATCTTTCATCGTCTTTGTATTCTGTCGGACAGACTGCAGTGACCAGATCGGCTATCAGAGGTTCCACCATGAACGGGTATTGATCGTTCTCTGGCCACCCGATATGGCTGCGGACACGGTGCTCAACGCGGCTCACTTGCCACCGTTTTAGTTCACTAGGTACACCGAGGGCCGATGTCATTTTCATGAATCGGTTCGAGCCGGTCACGCGGTCGTCCTCATGGCTGGTTTGCCCTTCGCGTCATGCCGCGAGCGCTTCACATGTGGCGACCCACGAGGTTTCAATCGGGTGGCGCTGGCCTTGAGAGCGTGACCCGAGACCACCGCCGGGTTGCCCGGAGCCAATTGCATCGATGATTCGCTCTACCCAACGTTCTGCTTTGTGGTGACACATTTCAATGCCACCGATCAAAGCACGCGTCTGGCGGACGTTCTCAGCTAGAGGACCAAGCGTAACTTCAATGCGATCCAATGCAGCTGTCTCTCGGTCCGTCGTGCCGCAGTTGTCCCACCAACCCATCAGCTTCTC
>JBPCXM010000682.1:0-7187 GCA_051008535.1 Pseudomonadales bacterium
GTGCACGGTGGCAGCGGTGTTAGCCTGGGAGTTATTGAAGCATTGCGCCTGCTGTACCCCGAGCAAAAGTCACTGGAATTGGTGCACAGACTGGACCGCGAAACCTCGGGTTGTTTGCTGATTAGCAAAAAACGCGCAACGTTACGTCATCTGCATGCGGAACTACATGCTGGCTGGGTGGACAAAACCTATCTGACCCTGGTGCACGGCCACTGGCCGCGTCATTTGCAGCAGGTCGATGCACCATTGCGCAAGAACGAGTTGGTCTCCGGTGAACGCATGGTAAAGGTAGACGAGCAGGGCAAAGCGGCGCGCACCATGTTTCGCGTTCGGCAGCGGTATGTCGATTGCACCTTGCTCGAAGTCAAACCGGTGACTGGGCGCACTCACCAGATTCGGGTGCATGCCAGGCATATGGGGCATCCGGTCGCTGGTGACAGCAAGTACGGCAGCCGCGAATTTAACCAACAGCTACGCAATTTGGGTTTGAAACGGCTGTTTTTACACGCACAAAGTCTGCGTTTTACGCTGCCAGGTTCGGCGCAACCGGTAAATGTAGAGGCTGGCTTGACGGCTGATTTGGAAGCCAGCTTAACTAAGCTCGCTAAAGGTATATAGGTGCTTATGTAGTGACTGCGCTACACTTGATCTTGAAGATACAAAATGAGGAAGTTTAAGTGACAGATTTAGACTTGCAAACGAGCCAGTCAAACAGTGACGATCCACGTGCCTGGCAACTGGTTGAGCGCGTCGTCGACCGCTCGCTAAATGAGCAACGTAAGGCACGCCGCTGGGGTATATTTTTTAAACTACTAACGTTCGCCTATCTATTCGGCGCAGTTGCATTGTTCTGGCCTCGCACCGAGGCAATTGGCGCCTTGCCGTCAGGCTCGCATGTCGCCATGGTGCAGATCAAAGGCGTCATTGCCGATGAAGAAATGGCGAATGCCAACGCCGTAGCCGGGTCTTTGCGCAAGGCGTTTGAGAACGACGAATGCAAGGCCATCATGCTGACGATCAACAGCCCCGGCGGTAGCCCGGTGCAGTCCGGCATGATTTATGACGAGATCAACCGTTTGCAGGAAATTCACCCGGATAAACCGGTGTATGCGTCTATCAGCGATTTGGGGGCGTCTGGCGCTTACTATATCGCGGTGGCAGCGGACCATATCTACGCCGACAAGGCCAGCCTGGTGGGTTCGATTGGCGTAGTGGGCTCCAGCTTTGGCTTCGTCGATACAATGGAAAAGCTTGGCGTTGAGCGTCGTATGTTCACCGCCGGTGAGCACAAGGGATTTCTTGACCCATTCTCACCGTTGAACGACGCGGAGAAAACGTTCTGGGAAGGCGTCTTGCAGGTCACCCACAATCAATTTATCGCCACCGTGCGTGAAGGACGCGGTGATCGGCTGAAGGACAACCCTGACTTGTTCTCCGGTCTGGTGTGGTCAGGCGAGCAAGCGTTGGAAATGGGCTTGATTGACGGCCTGGGCAGCGCCGGCTACGTGGCACGCGAAGTGATTGGCGAAGAAAACATTGTTGACTATTCGCACCGGCTCAACCCGTTGGAACGCGTCGTACGCCAACTTGGTGCTTCCATGGGTGATGCCATCGTCAGCAGCATATTAGGCACTACCGCGCTTAAATTGCACTAAAGTCTGCAACTCTTTATGCCGTCGGTGCAGATGCACGCGGCGGCGGTCTGCTTGTTCAACCATCACTCCTACCTGCGTGCGGACCCAAATTGCTTGCGCAGCGTTATAAATAGCCATGTTTTAAGCGAAATAATGCGCTGCAAAGCATATTTTTAGTTATTTTTTTGACACTCTCATATTGTCCCCCTATGATTGCGCGCCTATGTCAGATCACCACCTGCCATCGACCGTTGCTACGGAAAAGCTGGCGAGTCAAAACGCCGAGTTAAGCGGCACAATAGCGCTATCGACGTTGCACCGGCTGGTGCCTGTTTTGGCAAGTTCGGAGGGTGAAGCCAACGTGGTGTTGCGCTTCGCGATTGATGAGCAAGGTCGGCGACGCGTGAGTGGCACGTTGGTCTGCGAACTAAAGATTTTTTGCCAGCGTTGCCTCAAGCCGATGCCATTGGCGGTCAAATCAGAGATTGACGCCGCGCTGGTCGCCGACGATGAAGCCGCACAGCAAATTCCGCGGCAATTGGATTTGGTCGTGGCGGAGGAAGGTGTGCTGGACGTTTACCAGTTTATCGAAGATGAACTTTTGTTGAGCTTGCCATTCACAAGTTTTCATGAACATAACTGCGTTGCCATTGCCACTAGAGGTGAGGTTTCGCAACAACCAGAGACGCACAAGCCATTTGCCGATCTGGCTGCGATTATTGACAAGAGCTAGGTATTAACAACCGCTAACAGGAGCACCTACTATGGCAGTGCAAAAGAGTAAGGTAACCCGATCTCGTCGTGGCCAGCGCCGGTCACACGACAGTTTAGGCCAAGCAACCCTAACCGTTGACCCAACCACCGGCGAGAAGCATCGGCGCCACCATGTGTCAGCCGATGGTTTCTACCGCGGCAAGAAAGTTCTGGACTTGCAAGACGACGACTAAACCGCCTGCAGCTTTAATGCCGATAGCTCGGTTGGTAAGCATAGGTTTTGTTTGCTTCAGCATTTTGCATGAACCATTTTAGTGTAGAAATGAATCTGGGAATAGAATGAGCGAAGAGAAAAAAGTCGCCGTCGTCACCGGCGCAAGCCGCGGCATAGGCAAGGCCATTGCATCCCAACTAGGCAAAGACTTTTTAGTCGTCGGCACTGCAACGACCGCAGCCGGTGCTGAAAGCATCAGCCAATATTTTGCCGAGCAATCTATGGTCGGTATTGGTTTGCCATTGGATGTCACCGATAAAGACTCTCTTACAACGTTTGTTTCGCAAGTCAACGAAGCGCATGGCGCACCACTGGTATTGATCAACAATGCCGCCGTGACTCGAGATAATATTTTGCTGCGTATGAAAGAAGACGAATGGGAAACGGTCTTGGAGACCAACCTGACCGCGGTGTATCGCTTAACAAAAATTTTTTTGAAAGGCATGACCAAGGCAAGGTGGGGGCGCATTATCAATATCAGCTCGGTGGTGGGTAACATGGGTAACGCGGGCCAGTCCAACTACGCCGCCACCAAAGCCGGCTTGCTGGGATTCGCAAAGTCACTGGCGCGCGAAGTGGGCTCGCGCAACATTACGGTGAATACTATCGCTCCGGGATTTATTGATACTGATATGACGCGTTCCTTGGCCGATGCGCAAAAGGAAACGCTGCTAACCCAAATACCACTGGGGCGGCTAGGCGAGCCGGAAGAGATTGCCGCGGTTGTAGCATTTCTGGCAGGACCCGCCGGTGGTTACATCACGGGCGAAACCATACATGTAAATGGAGGCATGTATATGGCCTAAACTATTGAAAATTATAAGCATTGGAAAATGATTAATACCGCCACTAATAGAATTGTTACAAGTCTTATAAAATAGGGTTAAAATGCGCGCTCGAATTATAAGCGGCTTGATAAAGCAGCGCATTTGACCAGGTAATAGGAGTCAACAGAAGCATGAGCAGCATTGCAGAACGTGTAAAAAAAATTGTCAGCGAACAGCTTGGCGTTAAAGAAGATGAGATTCAAAACAGCGCTTCTTTTGTCGAAGATCTGGGTGCCGATTCGCTAGACACTGTAGAGTTGGTGATGGCTTTGGAAGAGGAATTTGAAACAGAAATTCCTGATGAAGAAGCTGAAGCCATTACGACGGTGCAGCTTGCGATGGATTACATCGAGTCGCACACTAAGAAGTAGTTTAGCTTTATAATAATCAGAAAGCCGCTGCTACGAAAGTAGCGCGGCTTTTTTATGTACAGGATGTACTGTATGTCCCGAGAGGCAGGACGCTGGTTGGGACGATGGTCGAAAAATGCTTCTGCGTTTTCGACACTTCCGCCATCCATGGCGGTAGTACAGGATGTACTGTGCGTCGTAGTAGACAGTATGTCGTGAGCGGCGCAATTGAGCCCTAGTTCTTAGCACTCGAGGTAACAGCGTGACGGGTAGACGAGTTGTAGTAACCGGTATGGGTATGGTGACGCCCGTGGGTAACTCTGTCGAAGAGACTTGGGCGCGTATCGTGCAGGGAGAAAGTGGCATTGCGCCAATCGACAGCTTCGATGTGTCGGCATACAACACGCAGTTCGGCGGCTCGATAAAAGGCTTCGAAGTCGGCGACTATTTAGAGCCGAAAGAAGCGCGAAAAATGGATGTCTTTATCCAATATGGCTTGGCAGCCGGTATACAGGCAATGAAGGACTCCGGCCTGGAAGTGAACGAACAGAATGCGCATCGCATCGGCGCAGCCGTTGGTTCGGGAATCGGTGGCATTGCTTCCATCGAAAAAAACTACAAGATATTGCAGACCAGTTCGCCGCGCCGCATTTCGCCATTTTTTGTGCCGGGCTCCATCACCAATATGATCGCCGGCAATCTTTCGATCAGGTATGGTTTTACCGGCCCCAATATTGCTATCGTCACAGCGTGTACAACAGGAACGCACAACATCGGCATGGCGGCTCGCATGATCGCCTACGGAGAGGTTGACGCCATGTTGGCCGGTGGTTCCGAAATGGCGACCACGCCGGTTGGATTGGGTGGCTTTTCGGCTGCGCGCGCCTTGTCTACTCGCAACGACGATCCCGAACGCGCCAGCCGCCCATGGGATAAAGACCGCGATGGTTTCGTGCTTAGCGATGGCGCGGGACTTATGGTGCTGGAAGAATACGAGCACGCACGCCAACGTGGGGCTACGATTCATGCCGAACTCATAGGTTTCGGCATGAGCGGTGACGCGTATCACATGACCTCGCCACCCGAAGACGGCGCTGGTGCTGCCGCGGCCATGCGTACCGCCATTGGTGATGCGGGTATCAACGCGGAACAGATTGATTATGTTAACGCGCACGGCACTTCCACCAAGGCCGGTGACTTGGCCGAATGTGTCGCGATTAAAAGTGTCATGGGTAATGCCGCTGAAAATGTTGCGGTGAGCTCATCGAAATCGATGATTGGTCACCTGCTGGGTGCGGCCGGATCGGTTGAAGCGATTTTAGCTGTGTTAGCGATTCGCGAAGGGGTGGCGCCACCGACGATTAATCTCGATAATCCGGACGAAGGCTGCGATCTAAACCTGGTGCCAAACACGGCGCAACAACGCGATATCAACATTGCAATATCCAACTCCTTTGGCTTTGGCGGCACCAACGGAACGTTGGTTTTTCAGCGCTCCTAAATCGTTCCACCCTCTGACATTCTGCTCATGCAACATCAGGCTCCGTGGCCCACTTTGGTCAATGGCGCATTTTCCGAAACGGTCAATGCTGCAGATCGCGGCCTGCAATTCGGCGATGGGTTGTTTGAAACCATGCTCCTTTGTCGCGGACAAGTTCAGTTGTTAGATTTACACCTTGAGCGTTTGCAAACAGGCTTGCAGCGCTTGCATATTGCTTTACCCATAGAGCGAGTAGAAGAGGATTTGCAGTGTTACCAACGGAGTTGTCAGTTGCCGAAATCGGCCGTGCTAAAAATTATTGTAACGCGCGGCGAATCAAGCCGCGGTTATCGGCCTCCCGATGCTGCTGAAGCTACACGTGTTGTTCGCATGTATGAGCACCGAGATTTAACTGGCGAGCAGCGCGAACGTGGTGTGGCATTGCGAATCTGTGAGACGCGCGTAGCACACAATACGGCGTTGGCTGGCATTAAGCATCTGAACCGATTGGAGCAGGTGCTGGCGCGCGCCGAATGGGATGACGATGACGTATTTGAGGGCCTGATGTTGAATGCGGAGGGGCACATCGCGGCAGGTACTATGAGTAATGTATTTATGTGTAAACACGATGCGATCGTCACGCCACCGATCGATTGTTACGGCATCAACGGTGTAGTGCGCCGCCATATCATCGAACGCCTGGCGCCGCAGCTGGGTATGGCAGTGTTACAAAAAGAGTTAAGTGCTAGTGATTTGTCTCAGGCCGATGAGGTATTTATCAGCAATAGCCTGATTCATATCGTGCCGGTACAATCCTGCGAGCACATGCATTTTGGCGTAGGGCCTATGACAAAAGCATTGCAGTCAGCGTTGCATGAAAGCCTTAGTTGCTAAACTTCTTGTGGCTGTTATTTTGCTGGCGCTATTAGCTTGCGCTGCGCTGGCTTATTACTCATGGTCGTGGCTAACAGCGCCTATCAGCGCCACGCCATCAAGCGTGGCGTTCGAGTTGCCAGGCGGCTCCAATATTACCGCGCTGGCGCGGAAGTTGGCGCAACGAGGTGTCATCACGCAACCGGAGATCTGGACATTGTATGCGCGCTATACCGGTCTGGCGCAAGACGTTAAAGCCGGAGAGTATGCGCTTGATACCGGTCTGACACCGCAGCAATGGCTGGCGAGACTGGTT
This sequence comes from Pseudomonadales bacterium, assembly GCA_051008535.1. Classification (GTDB taxonomy): domain Bacteria; phylum Pseudomonadota; class Gammaproteobacteria; order Pseudomonadales; family JAUIET01; genus JBBKXJ01. Next base: position 6,469 of record JBPCXM010000682.1, read on the forward strand.
GCTGGCGACGTAATAACGTATCGCGTCACGATAGTTGAGGGCAGCACCGTTGCCGAGATGCTAGAAGTGCTTGGCGGACATCCAAAAATACATCGCGTGCTGCCCGAGCTCGCTGTCGAAGATCTCAACAAATACTTGGATCTGCCTGACTCGCAGCATCCCGAAGGCTGGTTCTTCCCCGACACCTATGTGTTTCGCAAAGGCGCGACTGACCTGTCTATCCTCAAACAAGCGCAGCGCAGAATGTCTGCGTTGCTGCAGCGGGAATGGGATGCGCGTGCACTCGACTTACCATACAAGAACAGCTATGAGGCATTGGTCATGGCCTCTATCGTTGAGAAGGAGTCGGGTCGCGGTGACGAGCGCGAGCGTATCGCCGGGGTGTTCGTGCGACGCTTGCAAAAAGGCATGCGTTTGCAAACCGATCCTACGGTCATATACGGCATGGGAGAATCCTACGATGGCGATCTGCGCAGTCGCGATCTTCGCCACGATACACCGTATAATACCTATGTGCATAAGGGCTTGCCGCCAACACCTATTGCGTTGCCGGGCCGCGCGGCTATTTACGCGGCTTTACACCCGGCTGAGGGCGACGCGCTTTATTTTGTTGCCAAAGGCGATGGCAGCCACTATTTTTCCAGTAACCTGGCGGAGCATCGTCAAGCGGTGGAAAATTTCCAGATAAAAAAACGTGCTAAAAATTACCGCTCGGCGCC
>JBPCXM010000683.1:0-11231 GCA_051008535.1 Pseudomonadales bacterium
GACAAACACCGTTAGTTGCTGTTTGATATTATTCGCGACGGAACCATGGGCTTTCATGATGCTTCCTGGTTATTCAAGCGTTCGTATTCTTGTTCGAACATTGTAATTCTTCAAAGCGTTCGATGCACATCATTTGGGCCAGATCAGATGCGCTGGGATGATTGCTCATGCACGGAGTGTTACCAAGGCTGCTGTCTGACCTATCTGGTCAGCCGGCTTAGACCCGAGAATGGCTCGTTGTTTACCAGAGATACAGAATATTGAACCCGGCACCGTATTCTTCCGCGTCATAGAGATACCAGTCCCTATCGCCCGGGTCGTTCTCCTCGAAGTCAATTGACATGTAGTTGAAAAATACCCGCGCTGCCCAGTGTTGTGTAATCAGCCAGGTGAAACCGGTATTGAATTGATAGGTGCCGTCACTGTCACCAAAGTTGGCTTCAACCTTGGTGCCCCATATCCACTTTTCGCTCAGCGGGACGTCCAGCGCCAGCCCAAGGCGTGCGTCCGTCCATTTGGTCGACCTATTGTTCTTGATTGCGGAGGTGCCCGTTGGCGTAGTCAACTGCGCTTCGTACCCGATGTCGTGTTCGATATAGCGCAGGCCTGCATAGGGGGTTAGCGCAACAGGCAAGTCGAGTTGCAGCGTATATCCCACGCTGAATTCGGCAACAGTTATGTCCTGAAAACCTTCACCGCTAATGGTCGTACCCGGGTCAACATTAACGGAAGCATCACCTCCCAGTTCTATGGATCCCGCTGCCGCTTCAATGGTCCAGGTGCCGTTTGTCGCGAAACCACCCAGTCCTATCGCCGACTCCGCCAGATCTTCTATGTCGTCGTTGTCCAGATCAGTCTCAAATTCTACTGGCCCGACCGGATTGAAATTGAATCCTTGATCACCTTCGACGTTCAGGCGCTGCGGACCGGTGCCGATACCATAATGCCAGTCGGACTCTTCTCCGGAAGAGCTAGGAAAATAGAGCACCAACACGAATGCCAATACATAGCCGGATGGCCGAATGCTTGTCAAATTCATACTCTGCACCTTGTCCTATTCCGGTTGTCGATTCTGGTTGAGGCGTCAGCACGCATTAAGTATTGGCCCTTGAGACCAGTTTACGTTGTCGGTGACCAGCGGGGGGCCCCTTCGTCTCGACTTAGCAAACGACATAGTACAATACAGAATCGCCTCTCGCAAAACTATTGAATATGTGAACATAATTCAAACGAACCATGTGAAGTCCCGACAATCCCAATTGTGTGGTGGTTGTAACTATGGCAAAATTGACAATAAGGTGATCGGTAATCTAGCTAGTGTTTTGATCACCCCATGGGACAGAGCAGACGTCTCTTCAGAATCTCGATATTGTCTTAGCGAGACTGTTTCTGAACGTAATAGTACTGGCTTAGCGAAAGAGAGTCCTAGATAAAAATATAAATATTTCGCTTCGTTTGGTAATATGGAATTTGATCATGAGTAAAGCCAAAGTATTCGTCACACTGTTTTTCTTGGTTTTTCTGTCGTCCAATGCGGCGGCGCAAAACAATCCCAATATCGTACTGGTTGTCATGGACAACCTAGGCTGGGGAGAAATCGGCGTTTACGGCGGCGGAGTTTTGAGAGGAGCGGAGACTCCTCGTCTCGACCAACTTGCCGCCGAAGGCATGCAGTTTCTGAACTTCAATGTCGAAACACAATGTACCCCGAGCCGCTCAGCACTGATGACCGGGCGCCATCCGATTCGTTCCGGCACCACCAAGGTCGTTTGGGGGCAGTTATACGGCATGACCCAGTGGGAGGTGACAATTGCGGAGCTATTGTCGGACAGGGGCTATGCAACCGGGATGTTCGGCAAATGGCACCTTGGCGAGGTCGAAGGTCGTTTCCCGACAGACCAGGGGTTCGATGAATGGTATGGTATCGCGAACACGACCGATGAATCGACCTATTCTGCCGGGTTTCAGTTCGATCCTGAGGTAGTTGAGACACCACATATCCTTGAAAGCAGAAGGGGAAAAGCGCCGAAAGAAATTAAAGTCTACGATAGGGAGGCCCGTGCCAAGATCGATTCTGATCTTACAGACCGCGCAATTAAATTCATGAAACACAACGTGAAAAACGATAAACCATTCTTCGCTTATATTCCTTACACACAAGTGCATTTACCGACTATTCCGCACCCCGAATTTGCTGGCGCTACCGGAAACGGTCGTTGGGCGGACGTACTAACCGAAGTGGATAGTCGAGCCGGGCAGCTGCTGGACGCAATTGACGGCCTCGGTGTTCGAGACAATACGGTTTTCATCTGGATGAGTGAGAACGGCCCGGAAGAGATTTACCCCCACCATGGATCTTCGGGACCCTGGCGTGGCACTTACTTCACGGCACTTGAAGGGTCTCTGCGCACTCCGTTCCTGATTCGCTGGCCCGGAAAGATCAATGCTGGCTCGAAACACAACGAGATCATGCACATTACCGATCTATATCCCACGATCGCACAAATCGCGGGAGCAAATATTCCTACTGATCGCACGATTGACGGGCTAAACCAAGTGGATTTTCTCACCGGTAAGAGTGAGCAATCAGCGCGTGAGGGCTTCCCAGTCTATAACGGTGATACATTTCAGGGTTACAAGTGGCGAAACTGGAAGTTGCATTTCAAGACTCAGGCAACCATGCGCTCAGTAATCGAGCAGCCAGGTATGCCGCGAGTCTATAATCTGCTCACAGACCCGAAGGAGCTATACGATCTCGTCAAACACGGTGGACGTGATGGTGAGGACAATTTTTGGGTGATGCCTGCTGTTATGAAATTAGTTATGGAACACTATCGCAGCCTTGCGGTTGAGACACCGATACCGTTGGGCACACCTGATCCTTATAAGCCGGGGAAGCGTTAGTAATGAGGAGTAATGGATCGCACAATTCCCTTGGCATCCAATGTGCGCTTGTGGTGGTCAAGAGCCGTAACAGCAAAGAATTATTGTAAAGAATCCTGACGGTTAGCGTACGGCATTAATTGGCCAACTAGAGCCGATCGCGATAAGGTTTTCACCTAGCTCTTGAAAAGTGGTACACACAGAAATGCAAATGCCGGCTCAAATTTAAATGCAATGCAACGACCATGTGCAAACATTCACTATTTCTGCGCATTCTTGGATTCTCATGCTGAATTGCTGACCTAAGAGCTATTGAACCGCCGATGTTATCGATTTTAATCTGCGAACTGTATTCGCAACAGAGGGCTGTTAACCGCATTCCAAAGTATATGGATGTTATTGCGGATGCTATTTGCTCGCTGTTCCGCAAACTCAAGAAGACGGTCCAAATTTGAGCGGTTGAAAAACTGTCCATTGAAGAATAATCCATCTATCTGCTGTGTGTTACGAATATCGTTCAAAGGGTTTTCATTGAGAAGAATCATATCCGCAGTCTTTCCAACGGTGATCGACCCGAATTTGTCTTGGACACCGCTGAAGATCGCCGCATCGATGGTCGCTGTTCTCAACGCATCCAATGGCGACAATCCAGCGGCGACCAGGTCCGCTAGTTCATCATGCGTGCTGAAGCCGGGAAATACGTACGTGTCGAAGGTATCGGTTCCCGTGAGAATTCTTACACCGGCTCGGTGAGCCTGCCCGACGTTTCGCAGCGCCAGCTTATATATTGCGACATAGACATTGCGACCCGATTCATCGGTGCCATCCGCCACCTTCCGATCGGCGTCGGGAGTCCACATTAGCTTCTCGAACAAATAGGGGATGTATTTTAGACGAGGATCGTCCCGATACGATGAATCACCTGCCCGGGCGCCCATTTCCAAGGTCTGTAGAGTTGGCGTCCACCAGGTGTTTGACTTCGCCATAGCCGTCATGAGCGTCTTACAACGATCTTCATCGTGCTCATCGACTAGACGCGCCCGTAGCTGAGGTGTGTAGGCTGAAAGTGGATCGAGCGACGCACGAAAATCAGCTGCTCCTGTGAAGCACTCTAGAAGAAATAGACGTGCATGTTCGATACTGCGTTGACCCGCTGATAATGCGGCGTCTAGCGAAACACTAAGCGGTCGATGACCCTGCAAAGTTAGCCCTCGTCGACGTGCTTCCTCTACCATTGCGGTATAGGCTTCAGCAGAAAGTTCCGAGTAGGGTTTTAGAATGTCAGCACCTGCGTTCGCATAGTAATTGACTAGCTGGCGAGCCTCTTCGGCGTTTCGAGCTTTGAAGAACTCCGGAAAACCCTCCGGCACTTCGTTACCACCATTGATTTGATAACTGCTCTGCCCCATGTAGCGCGGCGAAAGACCGCTATGATCGACCAGGGCACTATTCCAACGCTGGCGATCTTCGATGCACGCAAAAAAGCTGTCTGGTTCCGACATGCACCCCCACAAATCGCGGACGCCAGTGACCCCATTGGCGATAAACAATGGGTGTTGGTACTGGGAAGAGAGCTTCGTGGAATGTGTGTGCATGTTCCACAGGCCTGGCATCAAGTACTGCTTTGTGCCGTCAATCACAATCAATGACTCTTGTACTTGCGAGGGTTCGGTCAATCCAACCGACACGATTTTTCCACCCCGAACAACCACGTTCTGATTCCTACGTAAGACCCCCGCCTCTACATCAACAATGGCAACATTGCGAATCAGAAAATCTCCAGAAAGGCCTTCCCGTGGCATTTCAGGCAACGGCCACACAAACAGCGCAACCAACAGCAGTACTAGCCCGACAGCCAGGGCCGCGATAACCAACTGAAGTTTTTTAATCATAGTATTCGTTTGCATCAATCGTGTATGTAGCCTAGTAGTTGCCAGTCACTAGTAGTAGCGTGTCGTCACTCGATTCTAAGCTGATCGGATCGGATCGTGAATCACATTTCTTGTATTACCGCTAATGATCGGCAGCAAATTCAGGATGCTGTGGGCCAGTATGATGAAGTGGTAGATGTGTATCTTCAGGCCAAGCGGGATGGGGCGGCTGCGAAGCGGTTCTTCAAGCGCCTACTTCGGAGCTATGGTGGCGAACCCAGGAAGATCATTACGGATAAGTTGAGAAGCTATGGTGTCGCTCATCGAGAGCCGATGCCTGAAGTTACCCATGACCGTAGCCAGTATGCCAACGACCATGCGGAACAGTCACATGAGGCGACTCGGGCGAGGGAACGAGGCATGCACCGCAACTGTAACCCCCCGTTTTCATCCGACCTCGCCCGCCGCTGAGCTCCTAGATCCACTCAATCAATATTGTCCGCTGCTCGGCGGATTGACGCGCCAGATCGGCAGCGCGTTCACCGAACAGTTCTTCCACTCGCTCACGACGGATCTTCATCGTCGGCGTGAGAATGCCGTTGTCGATCGTCCAAGGTTCGATAGACACTACAACAGCACCAATACGGGCATGTTTTTCTGATTCGGCATTCACCGCTTCGACCCGCTCGCGCAAGACTTCTTCGATGCTTTCTCGCGGTTGTTGCTGGGCCAGGGCACTCAGGACGCAGGTCATGACTGTTTTCGAATAACCGCGGCCGAGAAGGCAAATTTGTTCAGTGTGGGGGTTCTCGGCAAAGATATTTTCCATAGGGGTAGGCGCAACAAACTTGCCTTGTATGGTTTTGAAGTAATCTTTTACCCGCCCGGTAATATAGTAAAAACCATCTTCGTCGACCTTTACTTTGTCGCCTGTGTATATCCAGCCATCAACAAAGGTTTCTGCGGTTTTATCCGGCATATTGTAGTAGCCCGGCGAGCAGCCGTCGGCCTTCACCTGCAACTCGTCTTCCTCGCTGATGCGGATCTCAACCCCAGGCATGGCCTTACCGATGGAACCAACCCTGCGGTCATCGGGGTTGGTCACGATGGGACCCATGCATTCGGTTTGGCCAAAACCTTCCATCAAGTGGATACCGAAACGGTCATACCAGTGAATCAGCGCGGGAGGTGTTGGCGCGGCTGCGGTGAGCAGGTAACTCGCCCGGTCCAGGCCCAATTTCTCCCGAATAATCTTGCCAACTCCTTCGCTGTCGGCCTCCAGAGCGGCGTCGATCGCGTCCTGGGACCCGAACTGGCTGATAATTCCTTGTTGTAATTGCTCCCAAACGCGCGGCGGGCCGAACATTATATCGGGCCTGCAGTTCGGCAGGTCGCGCAGCAGGGTGCTCATATTTTCGTTGAAGTGAACTTCACCACAGTTGATCAGGGAAGCACACTCGACGATCTGCCTTTCTGCGATGTGCGACAGGGGCAGGTAGGAAAAATAGCGGGCGCCCACATCTGCTCCAAAAGCATCGCTAAAGCGGCTGACCGGGACGATATTGGAGGTGTGGGTCTGCATGACACCTTTGGGGACTCCGGTGGTGCCCGAGGTAAAAACCAGTGACACGAGGTCATCGGGCTGACAATGATAGCCAGGCTTGCTGCCCCGGTGGGCCGCTACTATGTCTTCCCAGCGCAGGTGTTCCTCTGCCAATTCAACACCGGGAAGACATACCAGTTGGATATCATTGGGCAGTACCTGCCTGATCTGTTCCCAGTTTTCGGTTTCTCCTACGAACAGCAGTTTCATTTCAGTGAAAGACATAACGTAGTCAGCGGTTTCACCGGCCAGGGTCGTAAACATGGGTACCACCACGTTACCCGCTGCAATGCTGCCAAAGTCAGCGAAATACCAGTGGGGTCGGTTCTTGGAGAGTATTCCTACACGATGGCCACTGCCCTCCAGGTTCTGCTCTTGCCAGGTCGCCAGGGCGTTGATTTCCCGGTGCCCTTCTGCCCAGGTCCAGTCACGAAAATTGTCACCGCTGCGCTCTCGCAGCCACATTTTGTCAGGACATTGCTCGTTCCATTGATCCAGGTATTCGATAAAACTGTTTAGCATGGATGATCTCCGGTTTTATAGTTTTATGGCTTACGCTACCACTACCCGTGTGTCGAACTGGTGCCGGTAGGGTATTTGTGAAGCTTATAGGTATTCATCGCCCGATGTTACCAATTCTGGCAATTTAACTTGTCGCTACCTTACTTTCCAGAGCATCCGCCCAAATCAGCTCATAATCACCAAAATCAGGTTTCTTCATATAGGATTGATTGGCATTGGCCTCTTCAGTGGCGATAAAGGCCGAGCCCACGTAAGCCAGGTCGGCGCCCATAGCCTGAGCTAAACGATCTTCGAGAGTTTGCGGAACAGCCATGGTCAATCTTCAAAGAAACAATGTTTGCATTCTGTCATGCAAAAAATTGCATATGCAAGAGTTTTTATTCTTTTAATGCAATAATTTGCATATCATGGAAACCATCACCCGATGTAACAGGCAGCTATGGCACTCTCACATGCAATCATGACGGCTCTGCTGGAAGAGGACCTTACTGGTTATGAACTGGCCAAGCAGTTTGACACCTCGCTAGGGTTTTTCTGGCGTGCCTCACATCAACAGATCTACCAGGAGCTACGCAAGATGGCCGACAACGCCTGGTTGTCAGCCCGATCGGTAGAACAATCAGGAAAACCCAACAAAGTAATCTACTCGCTCACAAACCGGGGTAAAGAAACCCTGGATCAATGGGTGCTAGCAGCCGGCAAGGTACAACCGGCCAAAGATGACTTTATGGTAAAGCTATACAATGTGGGTCATTGCGATATCGCCCCTATTTTGGCAGAGCTGGACGATCGGCAGCAGGCATCGCAAGAACACCTAGCGCTATACCGGCGAATTCGCCACAAGCACTACGCCAATCCAAAATTACTGCCAAATACTAAAAAAGGTGTTTACCTCGCATTATTGGCGGGAATTCGCCAACAAGAATTCTTCCAGCAGTGGTGTAACGATGCACGTTCATTGTTACGTACTGTTAAGGCTAATTAGTTACAGACAGCGAAGGCTAAATAGCACAGCCGTCCGCTCCATCGCAGCATTGAATCCTAAAGCGACCACTTAAAAAGTTACATTGTTTGAATGGAATACCTTGCATATGCAATATTTTGCATAATATTATGCCGACGAGGCGAATAATTCTAATGAGGGTCGAGATAATGAAAGTCCGAGAAGCTGCCAGAATCAGCGCACGGTTGCTGCTTCTAGCTACCACGCTTAGCGTTTTCAGTGCACAGGCCGCGGGGCAGGAACGAACTCTCGAGGAGGTAGTGGTTACCGCGCTTAAAGGGTCTAAAGCAACGGCCTTGTCTGACACGGCGATGGGAATCAGTGCGGTAGATGGAAACTACCTGGAAGAGATCGCCGCCACAAGCATCAATGCGATTGTTGAACGTACGCCTGGCGCCTCGTTGTTCAAGTTAGGTCCCAGGGAAACAACCATCCAGATTCGTGGCATTTCCGCAAGCCGTGGCGATGCCCTGGTGGGTTATTACCTTGATGACTTCGCCTATGTCAGTCTACTCGGCGTGGAAACACCGGAAATCATTCCCTTCGATCTGGAGCGGGTTGAAATACTGAAAGGCCCACAGGGTACGCTGTACGGAGCCGGTTCAACCGGCGGGACTGTGCGCATCTTGAGTAATAAGGCAGATACGCAAGGCGGCTTTTCCGGCAAACTTGAACTCGGTGGTCACACTGTTTCAGGCGGCGATGAAGGCACCACGATTGCGGGAATGTTGAACATTCCTATTGTTGAAGACAAACTCGCGGTGAGACTGTCAGCCCATATTCGGGATCGCGCGGGATGGCTGGATTACGCGCTAGGACCAGACGATTTCAATGAGCTCGACGGTGAGAACTACAAGGCTCAATTCGGTTTCACGCCCACAGAGCGGCTTAGAGTTGACCTTGGTTATCATAAATACGAAATTGAATCGGCACCAATTTACTCTGATTCAAACCTGGATTTCGCCCTGCCTGAAGGCGCTGATCATCCGGTAACACCCTTCATTACCGAGGCTGCAGTAGGCATAGCGGCGACTGGATTCCAGGACGCGCTTGGCGCCCTTTACCCGGTTTTTGAGGAGACGATACTCGACCAACTGGGAGACATTTACGCGCAGAACGTCGCCGATTTGCTGCCACCTACTCCCGGTAGCCTCTCGGATACGGTGGCGGGTCCAAAAGGAACGTTGCAATTCGACGAAGGTGACTACGAACTGTTTACCACGGCGTTCACCTATGAATTTGATGCAGTCCAGCTCTACCTCACGGCAAACAGAATAGAAGAAACATCGTTGGGCTTTGGTCAAACGTCGTTGGCCCGCGACGGTATTATTGCTAAAGAGCTAGAAACCTCCAATGTCGAGTTACGACTGGCTTCCAAAAGCGAGGGGCCGCTTAGCTGGACAGCCGGGTACACATACCTGGACCACGAGGAAAACTTCACCTTGGGTGGTGCGCTGCTGCCTGACATCGACCTTACGACGACGGCCGGCATTGTTTCGCTACCCATTGGTATTGATATACCAGTACCGGCGTTTGTTTCCTTTCCGACGACGACCTTGGTCGACACCGCGATCGAATCAGAACAGCAGGCGCTGTTCGGGGAAGTTCACTACCAGTTCACTGATATGGTGCAGCTAACACTTGGCGCTCGCTATTTCGAAGATGAGCGTCAAGCAACGGAACAGTCCGCCGTCGCTGAGCTTATGGCAGAGCGCGGCTTGACGAATCCGTGGTCGGAAACGTTTGACGGCTTTACCGGCAGGGTAAATCTCAAGGTAAACTGGAATGATGATCTGATGAGTTATTTCAGCTTGTCGACCGCTCAGCGCTCGGGCGCGCCAAACTTCGGCGTTACCCAAGTTTCAGACTTTATTAATCGTCCGGCTGGCTTCAGGCCTCCGTTGTTCACAGACGAAGAAAATCTGATTGCGTTTGAGATAGGCGCGAAGTGGTTCGCGAACAGCTCGTTTTATGTTGATGCAGCCATCTATTACAACGACTGGGAAGACATTATCCTGGAGCTAACCGAACTGTCGATTAATCCGCAGGTGGGCGTGGTCTCCCCGGGTACGGTCAGAGAAAACGCGGGGGATGCCGAGAGCTATGGACTTGAAGTCAGCCTCAACTACGCACCGACAGAATCTGTCACTCTGTCTGCCGGTTTCAATGTGATGGAAGCCGAGTACATCGATACGCCTGTAGATTCCGGTGTGAATGATGGCGACCAGATTCAATCTGTACCTGACTGGACCGGTTTCGCCGCGGTAGATTATTTACGGCCCGTTTCGCTTATTGATGGCGCAAACTTCGTTGCGGGTGTTTTTGCGACCTATATGGGCGAACGCTTTGCTTACGGTAGTGGTGGAGAAACTGCCAAGACTGATGGTTTTGCCCGCGTGGATGCAAGAGCTGGATTGGAAACTGAGTCATGGAGCGTGATGTTACACGTAAAAAACCTGTCGGATTCCGATGACCAAACGTTCAACGCAACGGGGTCGCTCGCTATTGAACCGTTCGATGCTTACATGCAGCCTCGCACTACCGAACTGGTTTTGAAGTACGCATTCTGAAATGAAGACCATCAAAGTGCTTGGAATTGCGGTCGGCGTCCTAGTCCTGATTGGTGTAGGACTCTCGATCACGGGCCTGGGTGGCAAACTTTTCTTTATGGCCTTTACGGCGTACAACAAACCTGCAGGCACATTTGATCCAAAAGACGCGGTTGCCCCACCGGACTACAGCTTATCGGTCAACTGGGCGGCATTGCCCACAAAACACGATCCAGCGGATCTTGTGCCCGAAGGCATAGCAGTTAAGTCACAGGGAGAACACTCGGTCGATGTTTTTTTTATTCATCCCACCGGTTTCTTGACCTCGGGTAGTTGGACCTCGCCGATGAACCTGGAATCCGGTACCGAGGAAAACACCCACTTTATGTTGGCGAACCAGGCCAGTGCCTTTAATGGCTGTTGCAACGTCTACGCCCCCCGCTACCGCGAAGCCAATATATTTGCCTACTTTGGTTCGGCTGATGATCGCGATGAAGTACTAGCATTTGCCTATCAGGACGTGAAGAGAGCATTTGAGCATTACCTTCAATACAATAATCAAGGCAAACCCTTCATTATCGCCAGCCATAGCCAGGGCACCCACCATGCCACGCGTCTCTTGAAGGAAGTCATTGATGCCAGTGATCTGAGTCAGCGCATGGTGGCGACCTATATGATCGGATCAACCCTCATCCCTGTGGCCCCCTCCTGGCTTGCTTCCCTAGCCAATATTTCCGCCTGCAAGAACGCAGAAGATCTACACTGCGTTGTGCATTGGGATACGATGCCAGAGGGAACAC
>JBPCXM010000684.1:0-4323 GCA_051008535.1 Pseudomonadales bacterium
TAATTAAGGGAACTCTTGCGATGAAAACAGCCTGGTTATTGTTGATCGCAATACTTGCACCAGTCGCCGCCGCGGAGCCTTACTTCGCGGTGAAAACGGGCCACAGCTGTGCGACCTGCCACACCAATCCGAGCGGCGGTGGTATGCGCAATGAATTTGGCAATACCTGGGCGCAAACGGAATTGCCTGCGCAAGCATTCGACGCGAGTTCTAGCCCCCTCTGGAAAGGCACTGTATTCGATCGCTTCGCGGTTGGTGGGGATGCGCGCGCCAGCGGCCGTCAGTTTGAATTTGAAGACCGCGACGACAACCTTAATTTCGATGTTGACCGTGTTACGCTGTATCTGTCGGTGGAGGTCAATAAACACGTGCGCTTGTATGTGGACGAACAGGTTGCCCCCGGCGGCTCATCGAACCGTGAAGCCTGGGGCCAGGTGAGTCTGGGCAACTGGTACGTGAAGGCGGGCAAGCTGTTTCTACCGTTTGGCTGGCGCCTGGAGGACGATACCGCGTTTGTTCGCCAGGTCAGTGGAATTAATTTCGCTAGCGGCGATAACGGGGTAGAATTGGGTTTCAATTCCAAGCATTGGGAATTTCAGTTAGCCGCCACCAATGGCACCGCGGGCACGGCCGAAGTAGATGATGGCAAGCAATTTAGTTTCGTCGGCGCTTATCTCCACAATCGCTGGCGAATCGGGGCTAGCGCTAACTCCAACAACACTGACAACGGCGAGCGTACAATGTATGGTGTGTTTGGTGGATTGCGCACCGGACCTGTGAGTTGGCTCGCCGAATACGATGTGATTGAGGATGAGGACTTGGGTCCTTTGCCCGACAGCGAGCAAGCGGTCGCCTTAGTCGAGGCAAATATCAACTTCTTGCGTGGCCATAATTTAAAGCTGACCGCCGAGGCAAATACCTTCGAAGATGACAACGACGACCAAATGGAAGACCGATTTCGTTATAGTGCCGTCTGGGAGTATTTCCCCTGGGCTTTTACGCAACTGCGCATTGGCGCGCGCACTAGCGACAGCGATGATGAAGATGCTGCACTCAATGGTGATGAGGTGTTCGTGCAGGCGCATATCTTCTTTTAGTATTCAGCTTACAAATCTGGCGGTGGTGGCAATGCTTACTGCCTGCGCGCCCTCCGTTCGCCCACCGGTGCTGCCGCCGCTTGGCGTTGAAACTCCGGAAGACTTCCCCGAACAGAATTATCAAGCGCAATCACTCCCTGCGCCAGGTAAAGTGTTTCGCATTGACGCACAGTTATCGGAATTGCGAATACTGGTTTATCGCGGTGGAGAGCTCGCCAGGTTTGGGCATAACCACGTGGTGACCAGCACCGACATCCAGGGCTTCGTGCTGCGCGCCGAGGATGTTCTGGCGTCGCGGTTCGACCTGTTTCTTCCGGCCGATCGTTTAGTCGTTGACGATCCGCTAGTTCGAGCCGAGGAGGGTGCAGATTTCTCCAGCACCGTCAGTGATAAAGACAGTGACGGAACGCGCGCTAATATGCTTGGTGACAAAGTACTGGATGTAGCCCAATTCCCGTTCCTTCAACTGAGCGGCAAATTGGTGGCGGCTAATGAATCGGAACTGACGCTGGATGTCAATGTCACGATACATGGCGCTACCAAGGCAGTGCAAACGGTTGCAAACATGCGCGAGACTTCAACCAATTTGACGGTTGAGGGCGCGTTTAACGTACGCCAAACCGACTTTGGTATCGAGCCCTTTAGCGCGCTACTGGGGCGACTGCGAGTTGAGGACGAGGTGACTGTGAAATACCGAATCTTTGCTGGCGCTATAAATAACTAACTTACCGGAGATATCGCTCATGGCTTTGAACATTGTGATTCTAGGAATAACACTTTTTGTGTTGGCCCACTTCATTCCCGTTTTTCCCGCATGGCGCGCAGCAATCGTTAAAATCGTAGGTGCAAACGTGTACAAGCTCACGTTTAGCTTGATAGCGGCGGCGGGTTTTTTTGGTGCAATCGTCGCTTATCGTTACACGCCACACACCCCGGTGTGGACGCCGTCGCTGGCATTGCGCGGCGTTACAATAGTACTGATGTTCCTATCGCTACTGTGTTTTGTCGGATCAGCGAATACGCCGTGGTTCTCTCGGGTCGTTCGGCACCCTATGCTATGGGGGATTATGTTGCTGGGAATCGCGCACCTCTTTGCCAATGGGGAAATCGCCGGTGTTGTTCTATTTGGTGAACTCGCTGTATTTGGCTTGCTCTGGCAGTTTTTGACTGACCGCCGTGATGCTTTGGTCGACGCTGAGAAGTTCGCCACAAAAAAACAAACCACGAGCTTGTTGCCATTCGCCAAGTGGAACGCCTTAGGTCGAGACGCACCTCCAGTCACGCTAAAACCAGTGCTTATTGCTGCGTTTGCGTTTTTTGTGATTTTATTCATGCACCCGTATCTATTTGGTGTGTCTGTTATTGCGTTTTGACCTTGTGAAGCTCGCCTGGGTTGAAGGGAAAAGACGGTAAAGTGCGGGGGTAATTGTGGCGACAACAAAATGGCATATTGGCGCCTGCTATCTATAACAAATGTGTATAAGACACACGTGTCCGTGGGTGACTGGTTTGTGATCGATAGCGCCAGTGACAAATTGAGTCTAGTGTTCATACGTATTCTCCTGTTGATTTCATCTACGCATGTTTGGTTTCCTTTCACCGAAACTACTTCAGCACCTTGGAGAAAGGCTTCCCGTTAGTCGATCGTCTTGAGGCTGTGGTCGTGCATCGTAATCATCCTGACAGGGTGAACGATTCCAGCTCCTATTCCCCGGCTTCAGACTCAATCTGTACTGCAAACCGAGGGAACCTATAGACTCATTCTGTATTGGAAAACTCTCCGTTTGTACACTGCACAAGCAGTCTGGCATACTGCAAGATGTTAATAGCGGTATAAAATAGTAAAAGTGCAGGGAGATATGGGCGGTCAAAAGGTGACGATGAGCGTCAAATCGATAGGCAAGCGCCTAGGGGATTGCTGACCAGGTGCTCGCTGCATCAGCTCAACGGCAGCACATCCCGCAGGTTAATCGGTAGTTCGCCTTCGATCTCACTTGCCGTCGACTAGCTGGAGATACCCATGTGGACACCCTAAATACAAAGCAGTGGCATTCTCTGCCCGCGGGCGAGGTCGAAAAGCTGCTGGGTTCGGACGGCGCCAAGGGGCTGGCCGCGCAGGAAGTGGCGCAACGGCAGACCCAATTCGGTCCAAACCGCCTTACGCCGCAAAAAGGCACCAACCCGCTGGTTCTATTCCTGCTGCAATTTCACCAACCGCTGGTTTATATCCTGCTCGGCGCAACAGCGGTCACCTTCGTGCTGCAAGAATGGGTTGATAGCGGCGTTATCTTTGGCGTCGTTCTGGTCAATGCGGTCATCGGTTTCGTGCAGGAATCGAAGGCCTTGAAAGCCATTGAGGCGCTCGCGCGCGACATGGAGGGGGTGGCGACCGTAGTGCGGGATGGTAACAAGGAAACAATCCCTGCAGCCGAACTGGTTCCTGGCGATCTTGTGTTATTACAGTCCGGCGATAAAGTGCCCGCGGACCTGCGCTTGTTGCGGTCCCGCGAGCTGCAGATCGATGAGTCGGCGCTGACCGGTGAATCTGTGCCGGTGCAGAAACAGTCAGACGAGCTGGCCCAGGAAACGGTGCTTGCCGACCGCAGTAACATGGTGTATTCGTCCACCCTGGTGACTTACGGCACCAGCGGCGGGATTGCTGTCGCGACCGGTGACAACACGGAGATTGGACGCATCAATGCGCTTATCGCCAGCGCTGACACACTGGCCACGCCGCTGACGAAGAAAATTGCTCACTTCAGTGGCATTTTGCTCTGGGTCATTTTGAGTCTTGCCGGTTTGACCTTGCTGGCTGGCTGGTTCCACGGCCAGCCGCTGCTGGACTCCTTTATGGCCGCAGTTGCGCTGGCTGTCGGCGCCATACCCGAGGGATTGCCCGCCGCGATGACCATCATGCTGGCGATTGGCGTTGGCAAGATGGCGCGGCGCAATGCGATTATCCGCAAGATGCCCGCCGTTGAAACCCTCGGCAGCACAACGGTGATCTGTTCCGACAAGACCGGAACGTTGACGCAGAATCAGATGACGGTGCAGCACGCCTTTAGTGGTGAACAACATTACTATTTCTCAGGCGTGGGTTACGCCCCGCACGGAGAAGTTTGTGCCGACGAATCCGTAATCGATCCACAATCGCATCCTGTCCTTGTTGAGTGTTTGAGCGTGGGCTTGTTATGCAACGATTCGCGTTTGGTCAACGATGGCGAAT
>JBPCXM010000685.1:0-8417 GCA_051008535.1 Pseudomonadales bacterium
GTGTGGGAGTATAAATGTATGTCTAGTTGGTACAAAAACACGCACGGCAAAGTGACAACGACATCTCCCTGGCGCCTGATCGATTTTTGGAGCTGGACGAAGAAATCAAAGGACATCTCTTTGGGTAATTCTGCCAGCCGAAGTTTTACCCCCAACTAGCAAAAACCAAACACACAATTTGTTTGCCAATGAATAAGTCAAACGCGATACCGAGCGGTATGTCGTGGAGTACCTGCTCCAGGCCAAGGCCCGTGAGTTTTGAAGTTACACTTTCGGTTAGGCAGCTATCAAAAACTCTCGCTAATCACTGTTTCCGTTGCTTATCTTCGAGTTCATCGTTTGATGTAATACAGGTATCCAAGTCTTGCAGAATCCCATTTTTAATATTATAAATCCAGCCGTGTACTGAAAGTTCTGCCCCGTTCCTCCACGCTCTCTGCACGATAGTAGTGTTGCAGACGTTGGCCACCTGTTCAATAACGTTTAGCTCACACAGAGAATCAAGCATTTCATTGTGCTCTAACGCTTCCAGTTTGTCGGCATTAAAGCGCGCCACATCCTTAATGTGGCTTAGCCAATTATCAATAAGGCCGTGTTCCTGGTTGTCTACCGCTGCGCGTATGCCTCCACAGCCATAATGGCCACAGACGATGATGTGTTTCACCTTCAGTACTTCAACGGCGAACTGAATGACGGAAAGACAATTGAGATCGGTGTGTACAACAACATTGGCAATATTTCGATGCACAAATATTTCGCCAGGCTGCAAATCTACTATTTGAGTCGCAGGTACTCGGCTGTCTGAACAGCCAATCCAAAGCAGCTCCGGTTGCTGTTGCGTACTCAACTTTCTAAAAAACTCCGGGTCTTCTTTCTTAACCCTCGCTGCCCACGCAACATTGCTATCAAAAAGGTATTTTAGTGTTTTCAAAACCCGACTCCCCTTGGAGTATATTCACAGATAACCACGACTTGGTCGCCGCTGCCTATCGCGCGCGACAATTTCCCGCAATGTTAGCGTAAACGACGGACAGACGGCAGCTTTTGCACGCAAATAAAGCACGCAAAATAGCACACAAACCGTTAAACTACGCCGCCTTGCTGGCTTCGAACCGGATGCTCAACGTACCGGGGCAATCAGCATTCCAGGCATTTCATCTATTTCAGGTTCTATACATGACTACCGAAAAGGTAACCGCGTTCAATCAGTTGGCGCTCAAACAACCACTTCTCAAAGCGTTAGATGACGTGGGCTACGAAACCCCCTCACCCATTCAGGCACAAACGATTCCGTTGCTGTTGGACAGTAAAGACGTTGTCGGTCAGGCTCAAACCGGCACCGGTAAAACAGCGGCTTTTGCGTTGCCGATCTTATCCAACCTTGATATCAAACAAAAAGAACCCCAGGTTTTAGTGCTGACGCCTACTCGAGAGTTGGCAATCCAGGTGGCGGAAGCGTTTCAAAAATACGCTAAGCACTTGAAAGGCTTTCACGTATTACCGATTTACGGAGGTCAAGACTACAGCAGTCAAATACGCGCATTGAAGCGCGGCGTGCATGTAGTGGTAGGCACACCGGGGCGGGTAATGGACCATATGCGCCGTGGCACGTTAAAGCTGGATAAGCTCAAGGTACTGGTGCTGGACGAAGGCGATGAAATGCTGCGCATGGGGTTTATCGATGATGTGGAATGGGTTCTGGAACAAACCCCACCCGACAGACAGATCGCCCTGTTCTCAGCCACCATGCCGCAACAAATCCGCCGTATAGCCGCGCATCATCTAAACGAGCCGGTGCAAATCACGGTCAAGGTCAAAACCACTACGGCCGACACCATCCGACAGCGCTTCTGGCCGGTCAGCGGCATGCATAAATTGGATGCCTTGACCCGCATTCTTGAAGCCGAGCCGTTTGAGGGCATGCTTATTTTCGTACGCACACGAATCGCTACTGTCGAGCTCTCTGAAAAATTAAGAGCGCGCGGTTACAGTTCGGCGCCCCTCAATGGTGATATTACGCAAAACCTGCGTGAACGTACCGTCGAGAACCTAAAGAATAACAAGCTCGATATTATTGTTGCTACTGATGTTGCCGCACGCGGACTCGACGTGGAGCGCATCAGCCACGTAGTGAATTACGATATACCGAACGATACCGAAGCCTACGTGCATAGAATTGGGCGCACGGGTCGTGCCGGCCGGCAGGGCGACGCCATCCTGTTTGTCGCACCACGCGAGAAGCGTATGTTGTACGCTATCGAAAAGGCCACCCGGCAGAAGATAGAAATAATGGAACTGCCTTCAACCGAATCGATTAACGACAGGCGCATCGCCCGCTTTAAACAGCGTATCAGTGATACCTTAGCGAATGAACAACTCAGTCAATTCTCTAAACTAATTGAACAATACCAACAGGAGCATGACGTGCCGGCACTGGAAATCGCCGCCGCTCTTGCTCATCTTATGCAAGGTGACACACCGTTGCTTCTACAGAACAAACCACAACGCAAGGCCGATAAAAGCTGGAACAAAAAAAATGAAAGAAAACCGACAAAGAAACACGATCGTGACGCGAGAAAGGGCTCACCAGCCGAAGAAGGAATGCTGCGCTATCGCATTGAAGTGGGACACGACCACAACGTTATGCCCGGTAACATCGTCGGAGCCATCGCCAACGAAGCGGGTCTCGATAGCGAGCACATTGGCCGCATCAATATTTTTGATGACTACAGTTTGGTTGATTTACCCGAAGGTATGCCGAAGGATATTTTCAATGGCTTGAAAAAGACCTGGGTCGCTGGCCAAAGGCTGAGAATTTCGCGATTGGGGAAAGAGCGCAAGCCTGTGGGCGCGGGAAAGCGAGTTAAGAGCAAAGCGAAAAGGCCCAGCAAAGTTGACAAAAAACAAAAAAGTCGTAAAGGGAAAGTCCTAAAAAGTCTAATTGACTAGAATCATACGCCTATTCGCACGTCTTGTTCACCTATTTGCGCTGCTCATCTCGCGCACTTCAGCGGCGCTAGCCCAGATCTAAATGTCGGCTCCCTAGAGATTGAATTCAATTCCCTGCGCCAACGGCAATTCGGTAGAATAATTCACGGTCGAAGTGCAACGACGCATGTAACCCTTCCACGCGTCTGATCCCGATTCACGTCCACCGCCCGTTTCTTTTTCACCGCCAAACGCGCCGCCAATTTCGGCCCCGCTGGTGCCTATGTTGACATTGGCAATGCCGCAGTCGCTGCCAGCCACCGAGATAAAGGTTTCCGCTTCACGCATATCATTGGTGAAGATAGCCGACGACAAACCTTGCGGCACATCGTTATGCCAACGAATGGCATCATCTAAATCGGAATAACGATAAACGTATAGAATAGGCGCGAACGTTTCTTTCTGCACCGAGGAGTCGGCTGGTGGCATTTCTACCAAGCTTGGATTCACGTAATACGCATTAGGGTATTCGGCTTCCAACACCCTCTCACCACCGATAACCGTCGCGCCATTCTCCGCTGCGATTGCCAATGCCTGTTGCATATCGTTGTACGCTTGCTCATCAATCAGCGGTCCGACCAGTGTTTTTTCGTCTAGCGGGTTGCCAACACTGATTGAACCATACGAGGCTTTTAGAGCAGGCAGCAACTTAGAGTAGATATCTTCATGCACGAACAAGCGCCGGGTCGAAGTGCAGCGTTGCCCAGCGGTACCAACCGCGCCGAAAACGATGGCCCGCGCCGCCATTTCCAGATCTGCGGAGGGGGCAACAATAATAGCGTTGTTGCCACCCAGCTCGAGGATAGTACGGCCGAATCGCTCGGCAACGACGGGACCGACCTTGCGGCCCATCGCCGTACTGCCGGTCGCGCTAACAACCGGCACTCGAATATCGGCAACGAGTTGCGCGCCGACCTCGGCCGCTCCATGTATCACTTGAGAAAGCCCGGCCGGCACATCACCGACTTCTTTGGCTGCATCTTCAAACAATTTTTGACAGGTGATCGCGGTCACCGGTGTTTTTTCAGAAGGCTTCCAGATCACGCTATTACCGCATACGATCGCCAAGGCGGTATTCCAACTCCAGACGGCGACCGGAAAATTAAAGGCGGAGATAACAGTAACCGGGCCAATGGGTTGCCATGTTTCAGTCATACGATGACCTGGTCGTTCTGATGCAATCGTTAAGCCGTACAGTTGGCGTGACAGACCAACGGCGAAATCGCAGATGTCTATCATCTCCTGCACTTCGCCCATGCCTTCTTGATATATCTTGCCGCACTCCAAACTAACCAACGCACCGAGGGCTTCTTTGTGCTCGCGCAATTTATTGCCCAACACGCGAATGAGTTCACCGCGCTTGGGTGCAGGTACGGTCTTCCATTGATTGAAGGCCTCGACGGCGCTAGCAATGGCGGCATCAACATCGGTCGACGAAGATGTGATAACTTGGCCGACGACTGAGCCGTCGATGGGGCTACTGACCTCTAGGTCACCGTCACGAACAGTGGCTTCGTCGATACCCAACTGGCTTAGTATCTCGTTCATTTTAGTTTGCATGATCTTTCCTCGGCGGTAAGCTATTCTGGTTCACCATAGTATTGGCCAAATCGATTAATAATAAAATCGCTAAACTCAATTTGCTCCTGGCGTACAAAGCCTTTTTGCGGCAACTTCCCACTCGCCAGCAGGTCAAGCACCGTGCAAATCGCAGAAGCGGTGGTAATTTGAATCGCGCTGTACAAACTACCATTAATTTCCTGACTGTATATTTTGTTCGCGTATGACTCTTGCACCAAGCGACCGTTTTTCGTACCACTGACATTAATGAAAACCAACACCACGTCTTGATAGGTAATAGGCAGGGCAGTTTCAAGAATCTCCTTGAGTAACTCCTGTCGATCGATCAGTCGCAAATCCTGCAGCAACATTTTCATGATATCGCGGTGACCGGGATAGCGCACCGTGCGATAGTTTAGATTGGTGACTTTTCCTTCCAGGGTTTCGCAAAGCGTGCCCAGGCCGCCGGACGTGTTAAAAGCTTCATAGGCGATACCGTCCAGCGAAAAGTGTTCAACTTGCTCCAACGGCAGTACTTGACGCAACTCGCGTTCAACAATCGCATCGCATGGGTTGCAGTATTCGTTGATCAGCCCGTCTGTTGACCAGGTCAGGTTGTATTTGAGCGCATTGGAGGGGTACTTCGGCAGCGCTCCCACGCGCATATGTACATTTTGCAGCGCGTCGAATTGTTTGGCAATTTCATAGGCAGCGATGGAGATAAATCCTGGCGCCAGCCCGCACTGCGGAATAAATGCACTGTCGGCATTTTCCGCCAACGATTTCACCAGCTTCGTGCAAGCCACATCTTCGGTCAAGTCCATGTAGTGGACCTTTGCTTCGGCGGCAGCCTGGGCAACAAACTTGGTAATGTGAAACGGGCAGGCGCTAAGTACGGCAAACTTGTCTTGCATTGTTTGAAGCAATTGCTCTTTGTTTAATACGTCGAGCTGCTGCGGCGTGATAAGCGTGTGCTTAGGCAGGAGGGCCAATGCGCTCTGGTCGGCGTCCGCAACGGTGACGTGGTAATCGCCAGAATTCGCCAACAAGTCTGCGATAATGCCGCCTATTTTGCCGGCGCCTAGTAGTAGGATGTTTTTCATAGTGCACTCTCCCATCATTAACGCTGAAAAGCTCTACAAACAAGTTTATGTCCGATATTTATCATAATGAATAGTTCAATTTGACACTTTGCTGTATTATTTTTAGCAAATACACGAATATTTCGACTATTTGACTAATTATGGTCAAAAAGCAGTTGTTTTCGTACCTGGTAAAAGGATAGCTACCGCCATGATGCTCGATGACAAAGACAAAGAGTTACTAAATCTGTTAAGTACGAACTGCAGAGAATCAATCGCCGCATTGGCACGCAAGCTCAAACTGTCGAGATCGACGGTGAAAGATCGAATCGAACGGCTGGAACGCCGCGATGTGATCAAAGGATATACGCTGCGCCTTAGCGACGACTTCACCGCCAAGCAAATTCAAGTGCAGGTAATGATTACATCGGAGCCGAAACTAAACGCACAAATTGCACGCGATCTACGCCAAATGCAAACCGTGAAAGCCTTGTACGCTGTAAACGGCATTTACGACATGATTGCCATGCTAAGCACCGACTCCACCAAGTCGTTGGACCAGACTCTGGACCGCATCGGTGCGATGGAGGGTGTGGTCAAGACAGTGTCTTCGATTATTTTATCGACCAAGTTTGAGAGATAACCGCGTTTGCCGCGCGCTACTTCGGCTGCAACCGCGCCATGCCAATCGCTTGCTCGCGCGCAGCTACATAAAGCAGGTACTTCTGCCCGTCCGTACCATCACCGTCATCGATAAACACTAACGGGTCTCTGAGCTCATGCGCAGCCATGTCCATCTCACCGCGCAGCGACGAAAGAACCGGCAGCTCACTACCCTCCCAAGTAAATTGTGAACGTAGCACCGCAACGGCTTCCGTTGCTTTCCAGTCGTTCCAGTAGTCGGCGGAGAGGTCCACCGTCGATAGCAGAATTTCTTCCTGTGCAGTTGCCCTAAGCCTGGAGTTCAGACTTTCGTGTATGACGGGATAATTCTGCAAGCGCTCAACCGAAAATGGCGCGGGCACGGCTGGCAGGTAAGCATAGCGCGGCAACAGCAAAATCAAGAGAACGGCAACGATCACCACGAGTAAGAGCAACAAACTGAGCGCAACCATCATAAACCTGCCGACTATGCTTTTATTTCCACCCAATGACTGCCACTCCTCTCTGCCTTAGTCACATTCTACAGATGGCAGGTAATAGTGCACCTGTCGCCCGCGACAATTCTAATTATGTCAAGACGGCGATCGTCACATCGGCTACCATTGAGCGGAACTTGATAGGACTTGACGTAGAACAATTCGCGGAATCGGCGCGGCAGGTAGTGGTGTTCAGCATACTGTCAGCGGCGTGCGAACGGAATAGAGAATTGTTATGACGAACGTGCAACTTACAATTCGCGACCACATTGCCAGCATTCAACTGGATAACCCTGCCAAGCACAATTCCCTAGCGGAAGCGGATATTCAACAATTCATTGCCCATCTTGACAACGTAAAGGAAACCGCTAGCACCCGAGTTTTGGTCGTAACGGGCAGTGGTGACAAAACTTTCTGCGCAGGTGCGGCACTAGACCAACTCAGTTCGGGCGCCATCAGCGGCGAGTTGTTTGAAACGCTAACCGACAAGCTGGCTGCAATGCCCATACCAAAAATTTGCTCCTTAAACGGCAGCGCCTACGGTGGCGGTGCCGAAATCGGCTTGTGCTGCGACTTTCGCATTGGTGTTACCGGCATGCGCATGTTTGTTCCGGCCGCCCGTTTGGGCTTGTGCTACCCATTGAATGGCATTCAACGCTACGTGCAACGTTTGGGGTTGGCCACGGCTAAGCGCATTCTAATCGCCAGCGAAGAGTTCAACGGCGACGCACTGCTTTCGCTGGGTTATCTAACACATTTAGTTACGCGGCAGCAGTTACAGCAAGCGACCCAGCAAATGGCAGAACGAATCGCCACCCTCGCCCCGTTAGCGGTCATGGCCATGAAAAACATTTGCGATCAAACGGCAGACGGTTCGCTGGATGAGGGCGCGGCGCTTAGCTTGATAATGCAATGCAACGAATCGAATGACTTACGCGAGGGGCTGCGTGCTACGCAGGAAAAGAGAAAGCCAGTTTTTTCGGGTTCTTAGCGTGTATTGAAACGTTGTCAGTGTTGGACAATTTGTCGTAGCTCGGACTTGACTATACATTTTTGAACAAAGATCTTTATATAATCTGACAGTCACTTACCCACCCATAAACGGTCATTAAACGCGTTGCGCTCTCAAAAAAACAGCCATCTTTAATCGCACCGTATCGTGCAGGCGGTTCGTAAGTAAGGCCCCATGCTTCGGCAGACAACAGTTGCGTAAGGATATGCCATAAAAATAATAAATTTCTCCAAGTAACGTTTTCTTATGGCGGGTAAAATTAGACTGAGATAATAGAAACGGGGTTGCAAGCCATGAGATAGCCAGTGGCAGTTGCAAGCAACATCACAAGTGTAGGATGGACCGGAAATCTGTCCCCCGATCCCAGCCCACCACTAGCATGGTTCGCTTATAGCTTTTATACTTTGGCGGCCTGGAGATGAAGTATTACGTCGGCATTTTAGAGTGATTTTACTCCTATGACAGATACCCAAATGCACCCGACAAGTGATGATTCCCCATCACCCAATAAGCGCAGTTATCTTCGCGAATGGATTTTGCCTACCGTCACCACCTTTGTTGGGGTCTTCGCCGCTGCATGGCTAACCATTTGGTCCGAGAACGCTAAGGAAGATGAAAATATCCTTATGCTATTGG
>JBPCXM010000686.1:0-10862 GCA_051008535.1 Pseudomonadales bacterium
TAAATGCAAACTCCATACTATGATCTGCTAACAGCGACAAGCATCAAGTGCCGTACACTTTCTGCGCCGGAGTTTCAATTTCAAATAGTTTCTTAACAATATCCCCGGCCTTGCGCGGCTCGATATACGCGTCGTTATCGACCCATTCACCGGTACGCCAGCCGTCGGCAATCGATAGCTTACCGCCTTCGGCCTCAAACACACGGCCGCTGACATGGCTGGATTGCTCGCTACCCAACCAGACGACAATCGATGACACGTTTTCCGGCGCGAAGTAATCAAAGCTGTCGTCTTTGGGTTTAGCCATACGCTCTGCAAATTCCGCCACCTGCGTGGTCATAGACGTACGCGCCGCCGGCGCGATGGCGTTAGCTGTGATTTCATAACGATCTAACTCAGCGGCCTGGTTCAACGTGAGGGCGGTTATGCCCGCTTTGGCGGCGGCGTAATTTGATTGGCCGATAGAGCCCTGCAAACCAGCACCGGACGTAGTGTTGATAATACGCCCGCTAACATCTTTACCGGCTTTCGATTCGCCGCGCCAATAATGTACGGCATGCGAGGTAATGCAAAAATGGCCCTTCAGGTGTACAGCGATAACCGCGTCCCAATCGGCCTCGGTCATCGATGCAAACATGCGATCGCGGCAAATGCCGGCATTATTCACCACCACATGCAAATCGCCAAATGTGTCAAGCGCCTGCTTTACCGCGTTCAAACTGTCGTCGTAATTAGTGATATCCGACGTGTTAACCACGGCGTCACCACTGGCGGATTTAATCTCATCCACCGTGCCTTGTGCCGCCTCGGCATTAATATCGTTAACAACAACTTTGGCGCCCTCCGCTGCAAACACTCGCGCATGCGCGGCTCCCAGACCGCCACCAGCACCGGTAACGATAACCACTCTTCCTTCGCAACATCCACTCATAATTTACCTCTTTTTTTAAATAGCGATCTGGCTAGTTCGGTCGAAACTTCATAGGACTTAATTGAGGGAGAATTTTCAGGACCTTCCCTGGCAGGGATGCCAGGGATAGAGCCTACAGGGACGTATGCACTCCCCACATCCATGTGGCTCGCCCTATAGGCCGCCCTATGGCTGTGCAAATCGGCTGTCCTGCCGATTTGTCACGGCGTGCCCTGAAAATTTTCACTCTGTCCAGTTCGAACTCGAAGCTTAAGCAAATGCCTATAGCCGCTCCAATATTGTAACGTTGGCCTGACCACCACCTTCACAC
Source organism: Pseudomonadales bacterium (assembly GCA_051008535.1). Classification (GTDB taxonomy): domain Bacteria; phylum Pseudomonadota; class Gammaproteobacteria; order Pseudomonadales; family JAUIET01; genus JBBKXJ01. The sequence continues at coordinate 1,242 of JBPCXM010000686.1, forward strand.
ATTGTTTGCAAACCATAACGACCGCCGCTGCGTTCCAACTCGTGCAATAGAGTTGTCATCAAACGTGTACCAGTAGCACCTAGCGGGTGCCCTAACGCAATTGCGCCACCATTAACATTGGTTTTTTCATGCGGATAACCGGTTTCCTTTAACCAGGCCAGGACAACCGGTGCAAAAGCCTCGTTGATTTCTACCAGATCGATATCGTCCAGCGACATACTGGCGCGCTGCATTGCGTATTCGGTGGCGGGAATCGGCGCGGTTAACATCCAGATCGGGTCGTCGGCGCGCACGCTGATATGATGGATACGCGCGCGCGGCGTCAAGTTGTATTTCTTTAGCGCTTGTTCCGAGACTATAAGGACCGCACTCGCCGCATCGCATGTCTGACTGGAAACGGCGGCGGTAATCACGCCGCCCTCTTGCAGAGGTTCGAGACCTGCCATACGCTCTAGTGAGGTATCGCTGCGAGGGGTTTCGTCTTGCGTAACACCCTCCAACGGCGCGATTTCGCGGTCGAAGCGGCCTTCGGCTTGGGCGCGCAAAGCACGCTGATGGCTTTCGTACGAAAAGGCTTCCAGTTTCTCACGGGACAGCTGCCACTTATCTGCTATCATTTCAGCCGAATTAAATTGTGAAACCGGTACGGCACCGTAGCGCTCCACCCAACCTTTTGACCCTGAGAACGGGTCGTCGAAACCCAATTCCTTTGCTGCCAGCATGGCTGACGAAATAGGGATTTGCGTCATGGTTTGCACGCCGCCTGCTAGCACGACGTCGTTAGTACCACTCATGACTGCCTGCGCGGCAAAGTGAACGGCTTGTTGCGAGGAGCCGCACTGTCGGTCGATAGTGGTGCCAGGCACTTCCTGCGCCAAGCCTGCTGCGAGCCAGCAGGTGCGCGCGATATCTCCGGCCAGTGGGCCAATGGTGTCGACGCAGCCAAACATCACGTCGTCATAGTCTTTATCGGGTATGTCGTTGCGCTCGACGATATGACGCATCACATGGCCACCCAGGTCGGCGGCATGCACGTGCGCCAGACCACCCTTGCGGCGTCCGGTCGGGGTGCGGATGGCATCGACGATATAGGCTTCTGGCATTTTGGTTCTCCTCTGTACAGCCTGCTAAGCCGCGAATGTGTGCCCTGCGCCCAATGCGGCGTCGCCGGTAAAAATAGCGTTCGCGATGCGTGATTTGTGCACACCGCGTGTTCCCCACGCCTTGTCCAGCACCCAGGCGCGTTTCATCCAAATATGTAAATCAACTTCCCAGGTGTAGCCCATCGCGCCATGCACCTGGATGCAATTTTTCGCGGCCAACACGGCGGCCTCGCCGGCGGCGATTTTGGCATGCGAAACATGCTGGTCAACAGCGGGCAAATCGTGCGCCACCGAATATGCGGCGCGGTACACCGGCGCCTTGGCAAATTCGGTTGCAACGGCGACGTTTGCCATATGATGCTTGACCGCCTGAAACGAACCCACCGGTTTGCCAAACTGCTGCCGCTCGCTGGTGTAGGCGACCGCCATTTCTATCATGCGTTGCGCCAGTCCTAGCATCTGCGCCGCGGCCGCCAGTGCACCGTGGTTAAATGTGGTCGCCATTAGTTTCTCAGCATTTTTGCCGCGCGCAATCAGCGTATCTTCAGTGGGCTGCCACTCTACTGTGAATAATTTACGGCAGGGGTCGACACTTTCCTGCGCTGTCAAATTCGCAGCAGCTTTTGGCAGCGCATGCAAATCGCCACCTTGGCTCAACACTAACAAGTCAGCGGTATGCGCATCGGCAAGACAAGGGTTTGTGGAATGTCCTACCGCCGCCTGCGCTTCTCCATTTGCCAGCTTGGGCAACCATTGTGTCTTCAGCGCTTCGTTATCGCAACTCTCCAGCAGCGGAGTTGCCACCAGCACATGATCGACCAGCGCTTCAGGCAGCGCAGCACGGCCACACTCCTCCGCCAACAAAACGAAATCGACGGCGTTCATGCCAAGACCATCGGCTTCTTCCGGCACTAACATACCCGTTAAGCCAAGCTCGGCGAGCGCCGACCAGATGTCTGGACTACGGCCCGTTTCAGTTTCCCAACGCTGGCGAATTCGTTCCGGCGTGACTTCGTTGGCCAAAAAATCACGCACGCTATCACGGAACAAGAGTTGATCTTCGCTAAAGGTAAAGTCCATAAGCTAAGCCCGCGGCATGCCCAGCATGCGCTCGGCGATAATATTGCGCTGAATCTCATTCGTGCCGGCGTAGATAGGCCCGGATTGGGAAAACAGAAAACCGTCCAACCAACGGCCTACGCCTGCGGCACTTGGTGCGTGGGGTAACAGTTCGGCGCGCGCACCCAAAATACTCATCGCCGTAGCATGCATGTTTTGATCGAGCTCCGACCAGAAAATTTTATTGGTGCTGGATTCAGGGCCAATCTTTCCACCCTTAATCAGGCGGCACGCGGTTTGATAGGTGCTGAGTGTGTAGGCCTCGGCCTGCAGATACGCTTGTAAGACAGCGTCGCGAATGCTGGAGTCGTGATCGGCAGCCTCTTGGTTGTCGCGATAAACCCGCACCAGCCGCTTGGCAGTCTCTTGAAATCGCGCCGGGCTGCGCAGCATCAAGCCGCGTTCAAACCCAGCCGTAGCCATCGCCACCGACCAGCCCTCGCCTTCGCCACCGAGCCGGTTTGACTCATGCACTCTAACGTTGTCGAAGAAGATTTCGGCAAAGCCCGGCAAGCCGTCCAGCTGCGGGATGGGGCGTATGGTGATCCCCTCGGAATTTAGCGGCACCAAAATAAATGTCAGACCTTTGTGGCGCTGTGAATCCGGATCGGTGCGAAACATGCAGAAAGCCCAATCTGCAAACGCGGCGCGAGTGGACCAGGTTTTTTGACCGTTGATAATATAATGCTCACCGTCGCGGTCCGCCTTGGCGCGAATGGCCGCCATGTCGCTGCCCGCGCCGGGTTCCGACCAACCTTGCGCCCACACCTCTTCGCCGGATGCCATCTTCGGTAAGATGCGGGCTTTTTGCTCCTCGGTACCGTACTCCATCAAGGTAGGGCCGAGCAAAAAAATACCGTTTTGATTGACTCGTGTTGGCGCATTGGCGCGGTAGTATTCCTCTTCAAAGATCAGCCATTGAATAAGATCGGCTGCACGGCCGCCGAGTTCTTCGGGCCAGGTCACCATGCCCCAGCGACCCTCGTTCATGGTGCGCTCCCATTCACGATGCTGCTGAAAACCCTCTGCGGTGTCGAAGCTTGTCAATGGTTCGGCGGGCACGTGCTGTTCTAGCCAGCGACGCACTTGCTGGCGAAAAGCGTTATGTTGTTCGGTGTAGGCAAGATCCATAGGGCTTTTTAAACTGCCTGAGTTTTTGTACTAGTGCTATGCGACTGGGCACGCGCCGCGAGTTCAGCCAGCCGTTGCTCGGCCTCTTCGACGATGCTGCTGATCAATTCTTCGCATGTCGGCAAGGCGTCGATCACACCGGCTACCTGACCAGATGGCAACACGCCACCATTGGGGTCGCCATCAACCATGGACTTTTGAATTATCATCGGCGCGTTCGCCGACATAATCGATTGCGCCGCTGTGACATCGCCCGTCTTATGCATAGCAAGCGCGGACTTTAGCAAGCCAAATAATGTCGCGCCCGTATGTTGACGGAACGCCAGGCCATTTTGGATCGCCAAAATTAGTTGCTTTAACGGGCCGGCTTTTTCCAGTTTTTGCAGCATATCGTTCAAAATCATACGCTGGGGTAGACCATCCATCGCCTTCGACACGACGATATCGCCGGGGTTATTGCAATCAACATAACGCTGCTTGGTCTCGGCCGGTGTCGGGCTGTTTTGCGTCATCAGAAAACGCGTGCCCATTGCGATACCATCTGCCCCGTATGCCAGCGCAGCGACCAGGCCACGGCCATCCTTAAATCCTCCGGCACCGAGCACGGGGGTATTCTCCCCCACTGCATCCACCACCTGCGGCAATAGCAACGACGTTGGAATAACGCCGGTATGTCCACCCCCCTCGCCGCCCTGCACCGTCACCGCGTCGGCCCCCAATTTGACGGCTTTAACGGCATGCTTGGGCAGGCCAATCGTGGGCATGCACACCACGCCGGCATCTTTCAACTTACCTATCAATGCTGGCTCCGGCGACCGGCTATAACTCACCGCGCGCACACCGTGTTCTACAACCAGGTCCACAATATGTTTGGCATTGGGCTGATACATATGGAAGTTCACGCCAAACGGCTGAGCGGTCAGTTGCTTGACCCGGAGAACATCGCGCTCCATTTCTTCCGGAGGAATCGTCGCGCCGGCGAGAAAACCGAAACCACCAGCGTTACAACTGCCCGCCACCAAATTGGGATCGGCTACCCAGCCCATTGCGGTTTGGATAATGGGGTACTTGCAACCTAACAGTTCGGTTATGCGGGTTTTTAGCGTGACGGTCATGGAAGATATCTCAACATCAAAAGCTTGAAGCTAAGGGCTGAATCGAGTGAACAGTTACGAGACCTTCCCTAGCAGGGATGCGAGGGATAGAGCCCCCAAGGATGGGTTCACGGCGTGTCTCAAAACTGTTCACTCGATTTAGCCCGCCTCGCTCTCCAAATAACTGACTATTCCTCAAGACCTATCTCCCGGAGGATTATCCTTAAACTGACGGGCGCGCAAATTATGCGGGTCCAGCTCGTTGATCAGCGCCAATTGCTCTTCTGTTGGTGCGGGCGTCACCGGCACATCTGCTGGCATAGCCAGCACAAAGCCAGTGTTTTCCTGTACTTGCGCGGCACTAATTCCCGGGTGTACTGAAACCAGTTGCATTTGCTTGTCAGGCCCGTTGAAATCCAACACGCACAAGTCGGTAATAATCAGTCGAATATCAATATCCTCGAAACTATAACCTTTTGGTAGACGTTCCGGGTTGTAGCCTATCGTGCCCACCATGTCACATTCGCCTTCAACAAATACTCTTTTGTTATGTGCGGGCACGAAGAACGAATTGGGATGGCTAATCGAATTGCCAGGGTAACCGCGCGCACCCAGCATTTGCACCTTGGGTTTGCGGTGGTCGCCGCCAATAAAAGAAATATTCGCCTGACCATAGCGATCGATTTGGGTAGGGCCTACAAGCGCGTGACGCTTGCCGCCCCACACATTGTCAAAAATTCGCGAGAAACCCATCCAGGTTTCGCTTTTAATTTGATAGTCGCCGCGCGGCCCGACCGGCACTGGTTCACTCACCACGTAAGCTTCCGAATCGGTCATCATCAAATCCGGGTTAAATGTTTTCATCGCCAGCGAAGCGGCCAGACGGGAGATTACTGAGCCGATGCCACTCGCCAATACTTCTCCATCGCTGCGCCAGCACTCGGCGGCGGCAACGATAACTAATTCAGCTAACGTGTATTCGGTATTTGTACTCATATCCCTAATCCTAATAAACCGGCAGCGGCAAGTCTTGCACGGCGGCTTGCCCACCAATTGCTTCGAGATAATCCGCTTCGGTACCTCCTACATATTTATCGAAATACTGCTGCCAGCCATCGTCTTCCTTGGCGCTGGCGTTGTACTCTTTGAAATGAGCAGCGTCCAAACCATACAATGGTGTGCACGACGATGGATGCGCACCGCAGGGGATATGCACCACCCCGCTGGTTTCGGAGCGTTCCCAAAACACGTACCGACTCTCTTCTGGGTTGTGATGGAAATACTCGGTGTCGACCAGTTCGTCGCAGGATACGAACGTCTTAGAACTGGCGCGTACAAACATATCATCCATGTAATAGTCCGGGCCTTTTACCTGGCATACGCCGCGCTTGTCAGCACGATCGACATGAATCAATGCGGCGTCCAAATTCAGCGCCGGCATCGCCACCCATTCCTTGTCATCGGCGTACGGACTGTCGATAGTCTTGATGTCGGGATTGTTAGTCAGTATGTCAGTGCCCAAACCAACAGCGGTAGGAATAAACGGCGCACCCATGGCCGCCGCGCGCAGGCCCAATAACATCAGACCTTCATCGATTTCCATCACGTCGATGGTGCCGTTCTGGCGTGCCTTGCGGAAATACGGTTCGAGCGGAATAAAATCTAGCGAGACGAAGGCGAAAACAACATTTTTAACCTTACCCGCGGCGCACAGCATACCGACGTCGGCGCCTCCATAAGCGACCACAGTCAGGTCTTTAAGGTCGGATCGCAGAATTTCACGCACCAGCGCCATCGGCTTGCGCCGGGGGCCCCAGCCACCGATGCCGATGGTCATGCCATCGCTAAGCTCGCTCACTACCTGGTGAGCGGTCATTTGTTTATCCATTGGAACTCCCTGATTGGTACGCATACGACTGAACAGCCGTACCGGGAAAGCCGTCTATTTTAACCGATTTTACGTGATGAAGCGGCTATCTTAAGAAAATGTAAGTGATGGAAAAACGTTCAATGTCGAGTGCAAAAAAATCATACCAAAGGCTCGACAGGCAAGCGCTGCACATGCACATCGCGCTGCGGAAACGGTATCGTAATGCCCGCAGCAGCTAAGGCATCGTTGACGGCAACGCTGATATCGCTGCGAACAAGCAACCAGCGCTCGGCGCGATTAGTCCAGAAGCGCAATTCAAAATCCAGCGAACTGTCGCCAAACGCGATAAAAAATGCCTGCGGCTCCGGGTAAGACATCACGTCGGGATGACCTTCCAGGCTGCTGAGCAGAATTTGCATGATTTGTTTTAAATCGCTGCCATAAGCCACGCCGACCTTAATATCGACCCGGCGATTCCTGTCTGCAAGGGTCCAGTTTGTGACCCGTTGCGAAATTAGCTCGCCATTCGGTACAACCACATCGGCGCCCTCCCAGGTACGCAGGGTGCTGGCCCGAATGCCAATGCGGCGCACTTCGCCGCTAACGTCCGCCATCTGTAAGGTGTCGCCAACCTGGATCGGCCGCTCGAATAGCAGGATCAAACCCGATACAAAATTGTTGACGATGTTTTGCAGCCCAAATCCAATACCCACGCCAAATGCTCCGGCCAAAATAGTAAAGCGGTTGAAATCAACCCCGGCGGCCGCCACGGCGAAGAAAAAGCCTATCAATAGAACACAGTAACTCGCCAAGGTAGTGATCGCATACGGAACACCACGGCCCAGCCGAATACGCGGGAAAACTTCTTCGTTTAGTATGAAACTAATCGTACCGGCGATAAAAAACGCCGCCCATATCGTCAGTGCAAACACGCCTATGTCGCCCAGCGACACGCTTAACTCGCCAATTTCCAGGCGCGCACTGAATACGGCCGCCACGGTGTTCCACACCGGTTGCCGAAGTTCGAAGACTTCTAGCGTGATCCATACCCACGCTGCCGCGCAGCCCCATTTAAGCAGAATGCCGATACGCCGCTCGAACAAATCGTTATGACGGCGAGCGCTGGCTAAAAAGCTCAAGGGTCGGCGTTGCAAGGCAAAAACGAAAAGTCCGTATAACGCCCTAGTAATTGCGTACAACAGCATCGCCGCGTAGGCACTGTACAGCACGCCTTGCCCAATCAGACGGCCAAGACTGCTGTAACCAAACGCTTCAAACAGCGCGGCCGCCAGGCAAACAATAATAACGCAACGTGCAATGATGGAATGCTCCGCCACACCTTCGGCGGTAGCGGCGGCCAACTGCCGCTCTTGCTCCGGTTGCCAAACCAGCCAACTGACAAAACCTGCCAGCGCCGCCATTTTCAGCACAAACAACAAACGAGAGAAATACGGCAACAAAGCCAGCAAAGTGATAAACAGGTCAACCAGATAGAAAACGGCCAACGCGTAAAGCAAAGGCCGCAGCGTGGGGCTGAGATAATCGCGTGCTATGGTGACTGTTGGCAGCAACGCGATCGCACCAAGTATGGGCCCCATAACGGTCGGTAAGGATGGATAGATCCAGCTCACCGGCATCAAACCCAAGAGAATGGCAGTAGAATAAGGATGGTCCAGTACTTCCAGCGACTCGCGATGATACTCTTTGCCGGCGGCGCGCACGCGCCCCTTGGCAACGCGCAGAAGCCACATTAGTAAAAGGAGGCAAATAAGATGCAAAATGAGTTTGGATTGCTGACCGAACCAAAAACTTGTGATTCGTTGCCTGCTCTCATCGACCGCGCTGTTGAATTCTGTCAGCGCCGTTTCGATACTGTCGTTGCGGTCACTAGGCGACCAGAGAGGGTCACCGCGCACGAATAGCTGCTGAACTAATTCCTCGCGGCGTTGTTCGATACGCTCAAGGGCAGTATCGACGCTGGAATCCAGGTTTGCCAATTCGGTTTGCAACAACAATATGGCAGCGCGGCGTTCTTTTATCGCGGCTCGCGTTTTTTTGATGGCCATCAAATTGTTGTCTATATTCTGCTGAATTTCTGCCGGCTCCTCGGATTCACGCGCAGCGTCTAACGCTGATTTCCACCGCTTTCTAAGTAGCGTTAGCTCTTTGAGCTGGCCGCCAAACTTTGCCACGCGTTTGCTTAAGCGCGCTTTCGGCACATTGACCTCGGTGGCAACCGTGCGCCAACCAGCTTGCAGTTCGCGAAGGCTTTCCAGGCTGTTGCTTTTGTCCAGCGTGCTCTGCGTGCGTGCGCTCTGCTTTTCGAATTTTGCCTCTAGCAACGGCAGCTGTTGCTGCACAGCTTCGAGCACCGATTTCTCCTGCAGGTTACGTTCTAGCGAACGCAGCAATGACAGGGTCGCCTCGGTCTCAGTTGCGATCTCGGACAACGGAATCGGCTCGGGCTCATCATTGGCCGGAGCGATTATCTCGGTGGAAGTACTACTTTTTTCTGCACTTTCTTGGGCTTGCGCGGCACTGCAAATCAGCAGGCAGAAGATCGCGCTATGCAGGGATATGTTGTGAATAAAACGATTTAGCAGCAAAGCTGGCGGAGCCACATCAGAACCAAAGTTCAGCGTACTTAAACGCTAGAACGCAATTGTGTTTTGAGCACCTTACCGGAAGCGTTTAACGGCAAGGCATCAACAAATTCAACATAGCGCGGCACTTTGTAGTTTGCCATATTGGCACGGCACCATTCGATAACCTCTTCCACCGTGAGCTCTGCTCCCTCGGTGCGCACAATAACAGCCTTCGCCACTTCGCCCATACGTTCATCGGGTACACCTATAACCGCAACCTGAGCGATACTGTGCAACGTACTTAGCGCACTTTCGATTTCGGCCGGGTAGCAATTGAAACCACCGACGATAAACATATCCTTGATGCGATCGGTAATGCTCAGGTAGCCGTCTGCATCCATTACCCCGACGTCGCCGGTGTGTAGCCAGCCTTCGGTATCGACCGCCTCGGCGCTTGCCCGCGGGTCTTCGAAATAACCTTGCATCACGTTGTAGCCGCGCACGTAGATTTCCCCCGGCTCGTCCGTGTTGGTATCCGTTCCGGCGGCAGTCACACAACGCACTTCCACACCGGGTATTGCCCGGCCGGAAGTAGTGGCAATAATTTCGGCGCCATCTTCCTCGCGGCAAATGCTGACCACACCACAGGTTTCGGTCAGTCCATACGCCGTGAGTACGGTATCAAACCCCAATTCGGTGCGCATGCGCGTGACCAGTTC
>JBPCXM010000687.1:0-5027 GCA_051008535.1 Pseudomonadales bacterium
GCAAAATATGCATAAACGATTCCCTGGGGGACAATTGCCATTGTGAATATGAACATTTGCAGGATAAAACTTCCCTCGCCTGCGTTGTAATCGGTGAACAATATGGCGGGCCAATGCCATATCGCCCAAATCAATCCAGATACAAGTCCGATCGCCCAAAACGGCATGAGCTTGCGCATTTCCCATATCATAAAGCCCCGCCAGCCAATTTCTTCACCGAGAGCGCGTGACGCAGCACCGACCATGCCTACGGTCGCGAGCATGATGACAGCCATTACAATGGCGACAATATTCGGTTCATCGCCGCCAGTGACCTGACTTGTCCAGTCAGACAACGTATCGACGTTGCCGAAATCGCTTCCGCCTAATCCAAATATCCAGACTGGCAGATAAATGATAAACCCATAGGCGATGGGTAACAGCCACGCATACCAGTTCCAGCGCCACTTACCCCAGCGCCAGGGCAAAAAACGGAAATCGATCGCTTTAGGATCAAGCAAGTGAGAATCGCAGCAATGCCCGGTGACCACATGACGCCGGTCACTAACAGGCTGGGCGTTCCTCCTTGAAAAGCCATCAGTCCACCGAACACGCTTGTAAGAGCGATCTTTATCAAGAGGATAATTCCCAGGGCACGCCTCGCCGCTTTGCGCTCCTGTAAGTGCATACTCTGATGCATGTTCGTTCCTCCAGTTCTAGGGAGCCCAGGCTCGCTCCTGAATCGCTTTCTACAAATCTGCCTTACGTTCGACACGTTCTCGCCAAACGCGCCCCAAGCCTACCACCGGCAGTCGGAACTTTCAGGAACAAATATTTATTCGTATAACGAAACTTCATAAGAGCCAGTAGTTGCGGTAAATAAAGATCTTTATTGCGGCGATCTCTTGTAGTGTATGCTCGCCAGCTATCTGTCGCCGTATTGCATCAAAGACAACGACAGAATCAATAATCAATTAACTGAGGAAAACTAAAATGAAAAAAATACTTCTCATTGCACTACTGTCAATCCCATTCAACACTTTAGCGAGACACATGGACGTTATCGAAAGCAAGCTGCTCGAAGGATGCTCGATGTCACAGTATCTGGAAGTCGTTAAGGACTTTAACAAGTGGGGTAAGAAATACGGATATAACGCGGAAATTGCGGTGCCGCTGCAAAGCAATAATCTGACCAGCATGTTCTGGATGGGCTCTTCCGCCGATGCTGCAGCATTCGGTAAGGCCTGGGATGCGTGGCGTGACGCGCAAGGTGATTCGAACTCAACCCCGGCAAAACTGCAAGCAAGATTCGATGCATGCTCAGAAAGCACCGCCCGACGTAGCTACGACGTTTATTGATAGTACAGGGCGGGGGTATCGCTAAAATCCCCGCCCTAAGCGCGGCGATGCACGCTTTTGAATACGCTGTTTCCCCTGCCAAACTGGCTTTCCTTTTTCTAAAAAGGACTGTACACCTTCTTTGAAACCTGATTACCTTTTCTTAACTCTCTTTTATATAATTGAATTTTCTTGACGGAAATTCCGATGTATACATTTAGCAAAAAATCTCAGCAGCTGCAGTCTACGCTTGCTGCCTTTATGGATGAGCACATCTACCCCAACGAAACCGCCTACGCCGAACAACTGCATGGCGCCGCAAACCGTTTCGCGCCTCTCCCCTTGATGGACGAGCTGAAGGTAAAAGCCAAAGCCGCTGGTCTGTGGAATCTGTTCGTGCCGGAAAGCCATAGCCAATATTGTGAACACGGTGGGCTGAACAACTTCGACTATGCGCCTCTGGCCGAGATGATGGGCCGGGTCACCTGGTCGCCGGAGGTGTTCAACTGTAATGCCCCCGATACCGGCAATATGGAAGTGTTCATGAACTACGCCACCAAGGCACAGCAGGTACAATGGCTGACGCCACTGCTAAATGGAGAAATTCGCTCTTCCTATGCTATGACCGAACCGCAAGTAGCCTCCAGCGATGCCACCAATATAGAATTGCGCATCACCTGCGAGAAGGATGAGTGGGTACTGAATGGCCGCAAGTGGTTTATCACCGGGGCCATGTATGAGCGCACTAAAATCTTCATCGTGATGGGCAAATCCGATCCAGAAAATCCCAGCCGTCACAAGCAGCAAACCCAAGTGTTAGTCCCCAAGGACACCCAGGGAATTCAACTGATTCGTCCACTCACGACATTGGGCTACGACGATGCGCCTATCGGTCACGCCGAGATAGTATTCGATAATGTTCGCGTACCTCTGGAAAACGTCTTGCTCGGTGAAGGGCGTGGCTTTGAAATTGCCCAAGGCCGCTTGGGACCAGGTCGAATGCATCACTGTATGCGCTTAGTTGGCGCTGCCCAACGTTCGCTGGAACTCGCCTGTCAGCGAGCGGTATCGCGCACCACCTTTGGCCGTCCGCTGAGCAAGCACCAATCTGTTCGCGAAGAGATATCCAAGTGTTATTCCGAAATAGAAATGGCCCGTCTGCTGGTATTGAAAACCAGCAACAGGATGGACAAACAGGGTATACCGGCCTCGGTGGATATGATTGCCGCCACCAAAACCACAGTCCCCTTGCTGGTACAGAACATTATCGATCGTTGTATGCAAATGCACGGGGCCGGCGGCTTGACTGAAGACTACTTTATGGCCGAAGCCTATAATTACGCTCGCTGGTGTCGCCAGGCAGACGGGCCTGACCAGGTCCACCAGATGGCTCTGGGGAAACAGATTATTGACCGCTACGCAGAGTAAGAGGTCGCGTCACTGACGTGGTGCGTCGGTTGGCGTTGAAAAACTCCCAGACCAGGTTCATTCCCTGATCGCGAACTGTGTACTGCTCACCGCTGCAAGTGGGGCGTTTAAGCCCCGAATCCTTCTGTATCGCTGTCACGCAAGAGGCACTGGGTCCGGCGCGTTGCCCGGGCCAGTCGTGACCCTCCTTGGAGTCTGCGCAGGAGATAACCCCGGTACTGATCTCAGGGCAGTCCTTATACGCCGAGCATTCAAGACCCATAGATCGACTCAACTTCGTTTGCCACGGCTTTGCCTGAGCCGCGCAGCCCAAGGAGCGTGCCCAGGTGGTAGCGGTTTCCGCTGCAGAACTGTAAATATAGCCGTCACTGCCCGGTAGCCCGTCTGCCCGCACCGTGTCGTCTCTGCCGCCGATTAGGTGTAGCAGCGGTAACTTGCTGCCGGGACCGCAGGCATGGCCGGGTGCCAGTTGCGCTATGACTGATGCTACTGCGCTGAAGCGCCACGGTTTGTCGCAGGCCAAGCGCATTGCCATCATGCCGCCATTACTAATGCCCAGCAGATAAATGCGACTGCTGTCTACTCGGTGCCGGGCCAGTACCTCGTCGAGCACTTGCTGCAGAAAGCCGCTGTCGTCTGCGCAGGCCGTCCAAGCACAACGGGACATTTCTCCACAATTGGCTGGTGGTGCTGGATAAACCCTGTGGTCTGGTAGGCAGTGCGGCACATCTGGATCTTGCTCCACATTTGCAGCCAAATCGTTCCAGGAAGTGACGTGTTCATCCGAATCGTTGGCCGGGAAGGTACTACTCTGTGGGATGACAAGAATGTAACGATGCTGTTCAGCATGTCTGGCGAGGCCGTAGTAGTGCGCCATACCCGAGGCGGTACTGGAATAACCGTGCAATGTCATCACTAGCGGCAGGTCACGCTGTTCAACGGTGGATGGCGTGTACACCAGGTATTCGCGGTGCAAGCCGTCATACTGCAGCCTGTGGATCGCTTCGGCCTGCACGCGCACGTCGAGCCCCGCAACAAACAGGCAAAGCAGGCTTACATAGCGTATATTGATGGGCGATAGGAAAGAGTCACACATTAGGTGCATTGGGTTTTTCAGCAAATTTGAGTGTTTTAGTCAGCAGTTGGGTAGCGAGCCGTTAGAAGTTCAGTTTATTTTAGCAAGAAAATTGTCAACGCCCTGTCGTGTAGGAATTCGCGCAGCACAGGAGTATTGGCGTTTACAATTAGTGATCTTGGGAAAATTTATATGACAAATAGAAAGAAGACGCCTTCGATTGATTTTAATACTACACAGGATTGAAATAGAGCCTGGATTCGCGGACATAAGGACAGTTTACGGTAGCGCGTAAATGAATTATTATTCAGTCGCACAGGCATCAATGTACCGATGACTGAGAAAACACGCTAACGGCGATGAATATCAAAATAGTAGTGCCGACGAGTGTCATGGCGAGACAGAACAAGAACCATAGGACCGTCTGACGTGGCAAAACATGTGAACGTTTATAGATAACTCTAACTAATTAAAGAGATTGTAGCTATGCCAGGTAGTGAAGCAAACGGCGGCGATTCCGGTCAATTTACCAAAAAAATCCTAACCACATCTGTGGCTACCGCACTCGGCTTGACCGGTGCGAGTACCGCTACAGGTCAGGAGCGCGAATACGCGCTGGAAGAGGTGATTGTTACGGCACGTCAGCGAAGTGAAAGCACGCAGGATGTGCCTATGCATATCCAGGCGCTTAGCGGGGCCGAATTGAAGAAGCAGGGTCTTACCACGCTGGAGGATTTCAGCCGTTTCGTACCCAGCTTGGCCATTTCCAGCACCACACCCGGACAGAACACGATTACCTTCCGCGGTGTGAGCGACGGCGGGGGCTTTCTGGTAGATCCTACTGCTGCAATTTATCTCGACGAACAACCACTAACGCTTACGTCGCAGGCGCCGGACATTTATCCGGCCGACATTGCCAGGGTTGAAGCACTGGCGGGGCCACAATCCACACTTTACGGCGCCAGTTCCCAGTCGGGGACGGTACGCTATATCACCAACAAACCGGACCCCAGCGAGTTCAGCGCCGAAGTGGGCGGTGGTGTGGAAGCGACCGACGGCGGTGAAGAGGGCTACGATTTCGACGCCACGGTTAACATTCCCATTATTGAAAACAAACTCGCCATCCGCCTGACAGGTTTCAGCGCTACGGATGGGGGGTTTATCGACAACGTTCTCGGCAACACAGTGGTCGATGGGCCAAATCAAT
>JBPCXM010000688.1:0-3509 GCA_051008535.1 Pseudomonadales bacterium
GGCGGCAGAACTGGCGGACTTGACGTTTACCTCCGCGCTGAATGATTCGACTGACTCAAGTTTTACCTACACCGTGAACGATGCCGGTTTGGGGGTCACCTCGGCGGTGATGAATATCACGGTCAACGCGGTCAACGACGTCCCAACGCTAGCTGATCAATCATTTACTCTTGCAGAAAACAGCCCAACCGGCTTTGCAGCCGGCACTGTCGCGTTTAGTGATGTCGATGCGGATGACGGTCACACCTTTAGTATCGAGGGTGGAACAGGCTCTACAGCATTTACTATTGATCCCTTAACAGGCGAGATCACGGTTGCTGACAGCAGCGCATTAGACTTCGAACTCAATCCAGCAACGACGTTGATCGTACAAATAACGGATGACGGCACACCAGCGCTATCGGACTCTGCAACGATCACGATCAATCTAACCGACCAGGCGGAGTTTGATGTTTCCCCGATCGACGACGCCGATAGTACAGCAAACATCGTTAATGCAGACACTACGATAGGGGCGCCCGTCGGTATCACCGTTATCGCCGACGATGCGGACCCAATGGACTCTGTCACCTACAGCCTCGATGATGACGCCGGCGGTTTGTTTGCGATTGACAGCGCCACCGGCGTCGTAACCCTCAATGCTGCGCTGGATGCACAAGCGACGAGAAGCTATTCGATCATCGTGCGCGCGGTATCCACCGATGGCACCAGCAGTACGCAAACCTTCAATATCGCGGTGCAAAATTCAAGCGATGCGCCTGGCGATAATATTAACCCTGACTCTGCCATCGATGTTGATTTTGCAAACGAAGCAATAACACCGCCAACCCCTGACATCACCATAAAATTCGATGACGGATCCATCAGTTATTCCAACGAAGATATCCTGGTAACGCCCGCGAGTAACGATTCAGACCGCATCGAGCGGCGACGCAGCGGCGGTGGTGGAAGCAGTAACAATGGCACTGACGACGGTGTAAGCATCGTTGTAGAAACAATGGATGAGCAGCTCGACCAGGTCGAGCCAGAATTGATTGATGAATTCCTGGTTCCAACCGAGTACGCCAACGGATCGGAACAGAAACCAATATCGATCGAAATTAACGCACCGGTAGCTCAGCAAAACCCAACCATGAAAGCCATGCCCGTAATGGATAGTGTGGCGATTAACAGTGTAATGGCGGACCACGCCTTGTGGGAACGGCTGGAAAAAATGCAACAGGAAATGAACGAGACGTCCGCCGAGCAAGAAGAACGTGAGCTTATTGTCAAAATAGTGACGGGCTCTACGCTGACGGTTTCGGCGGGTTTCGTCAGCTGGATACTGCGTGGCGGTTCGTTACTGGCCAGTTTTCTCTCCACCCTCCCTTTGTGGAAGGGTTTCGATCCCTTGCCTATACTTGCAACAAGGGAGAAGAAAAGCGAAGAAAAACAGAAGCCTGACACCAACGCTAACGCAGATAAGGACCAAATCGCGGTTGATGTGTTGTTTCAGGCCAATAACGGACAGTTGAATCATGAACCAGGTACTCGCACATGATGCGTATTAAGCCGGCAACGCGCCTGAGTCTGGGTTTAATGATGCTGACCATATGCATTTTGTTCGCCAGCGACATGTTGGGCTTGATGCCCAACGCGACCACCAGCAAGCTGGAGGCGCGCAAAAAGCTTTGCGAGGCGTTGGCGGTGCAGTTTTCCTCAGCAGTGAACAGCGGCGCTTTGACGTCAATCAACGAAACAATCAAGGCTGTGGTGGCGCGCAACGAAGATGTGCAATCCGCTGCGCTGCGCTTGACCGACGGTGCGGTTGTGTCGCGCGCCGGCGACCATGATCGCTTGTGGCGTGGCAACGATGCCGATAAGTCGAGTGCCGACAATGTGGTCGTCCCGATCTTCAAGAGCGGCCAACCGTGGGCGTCGGTGGAAATTCACTTCGCGCCGCTGAACAAAAGCGGCATATTCGCGTTGGCGAATCAATCGTTTGCTGGTCTCATCGCGTTTGTTGCGCTGCTCGGATTTGTCGGCTACCTGCTCTTTATGAAAAAGGCCTTGCGTGAACTGGACCCCTCTGGCGTAATTCCGGCACGCGTTAAAGCCGCCTTTGACGCGCTGGCGGAAGGCGTATTGATACTGGACGAACATGGCCAAATTGTACTTGCGAACGCGGTCTTTCTGGAAAAAGCGCAGCGCTCGCTGGATTACTTATTAGGGCGCGAAGCGTCGACTTTGAATTGGTCCTGGCCTGGTTCCGATAAGAAACCCGGCTTGGAGCATATGCCATGGAATCGCGTTTTCGAAGACGGCAAAAGCCATACCGGCGTACGTCTTACCCTGGGAGAAAACACAAAAAGGCAGTGTATATTTATGGTCAACAGCGCGCCGATTTTGGACGACAGTGGTAACAGCCGCGGTGTACTGTCCACATTCGACGATGTCACCGAACTGGAGCGCAAGAACACAAGCTTGCAGCAAATGCTTTTCGAACTCGAAAAGACGCAAAAGAAAGTAGAATCACAGAATGAAAAATTACAGGTACTGGCTACGCGAGACCCGTTAACTAATTGCTTAAACCGGCGTGCAATGAATGAAGAGTTTGAGCCGCTTTTTCAAAGCGCGAAAAAGTCCGGCACTGAACTAAGCTGCCTAATGGTCGACATCGACCACTTTAAGGCCGTTAACGATACCTTTGGCCACAATATTGGCGACAAGATTATCAAGACTGTTGCCGCTATTCTTAAATCGAATACTCGTGACGTAGACCTGGTTGGTCGCTATGGCGGTGAAGAATTTTGCGTGATATTGCCTAATATTCAAATCGAAATGGCTACCGGAATTGCTGACCGGATACGCCGCGAAATTGAAGCAGGTGGCGAAGCACGGTTTGGTCCGTTGCAAAGCTTGACGGCGAGTTTCGGCGTCTCGTCGGTAGTGTTTGGAGCTGAGGATACCGAGTTGCTGATTAGCGAGGCCGATAAAGCCCTGTATTACGCCAAAAGCAGCGGCCGCAATAGAGTAGTCAGTTGGAACAAGACGCTAGAACAAGAGCAAGAAGAAGGTACGGCGCAAGACGGTTACCTTGACGACTTGCTTATTGGACAGGAAGCATCAAATGACGAAAACGTAAATGATCAAGCCGAGCATTTTAAGGTGCACATATCGGCGCCAGAAGATTCTGCAGCGTCTGAGCTCGAACAAGCTACCGACATCACGGCGCTTGCCGACATGCCGGAAAAAGCACTGTTTTGTGACCGCATCAATCAGGCTTTAAGTAGAACCCATCGGGGTAGCGGCGTCGCCGCCGTATTATCGTTAGGTTTGGATATATTTCGCAAGATCAATTATACGCTCGGCCCTGAAGCGGGTAACCGCTTGCTGCTTGAAACCGCGGCGCGCCTCAATCACACCTTGCGTGAATCTGATTCTATCGCATTAATCGCGGCAGAGCAGACCTCGCCGACCATATTACAATTAAATGGTGACGAGTTTGGTGTGTTGCTGACCGATGTTAA
>JBPCXM010000689.1:0-2734 GCA_051008535.1 Pseudomonadales bacterium
TGGCCCCGGTATTGCCGGGGTGTTAGCCGAAGGTACTGATTTCGCGCCGCTTCTGATCTTCGGTGCCTTTGCGATTGTTTTGTCCGCCGCGCTTTTTATCATCGCGCATATCTCGGCTTTGGCTAATGCGGAGGAACGCGCGGCAGAACAACCAAATCACGCGAATTAAAGTATCAGGCAGACAGTCTGTAAACTGTAACATAGCCGGGAGTAATACATGTCTTCCAAGCATCAGCCACCACAATGCACAATTTAACTTTGTCCGAGGAAAGCTTGGAGCCAGGCGTGGTTTACAGGCTTTTAAGTCTTGAATTCCGCTGAACGTTCACCATAGGCTGGTGAATCTACTAGTCTCAAAGGAGATTTAATACACATGACACCTTTTGCAATCGCGGGTATTCAGATGCCCATCGGCCAGCAGAACAATATCGAGGCAATGAAAGAACGTCTCGAATTGACTATGCACATGTATCCCTGGGTGCAACTGGTGCTGTTCAGTGAACTGGCGCCCTTCGGGACCGGGCGCGAGTTCGCACAATCAATGCCGGGTCCGGCAGAAGCACAGTTCCAGGCGATGGCCGCACAGCATGGCATTTGGCTGCTGCCGGGATCGATGTTTCAGAAGCGCGATGGCGTGATTGTGAATACGACGCCTGTCATCAATCCCGGGGGTGAAGTCATCGCCCGTTATGACAAGATATTTCCGTTTTATCCGTACGAGGAGGGGATATCACCGGGGAGCGAGTTCTGTGTCTTCGATATAGAGGGGGTGGGGCGTTTCGGCGTATCCATTTGTTACGATATCTGGTTCGCGGAAACCACCCGCACCATGGCCGCGATGGGCGCCGAAGTCATCCTGCATCCGGTAATGACCACCTACCTGGACCGCGATATCGATATTCTGATGGCGCGTGCCGCCGCGGCGGCCAACCAGTGTTATGTCTTTGACATCAACGGTTTGTCAGCAGGCGGTGTCGGCAAGTCCTGTGTGATCGATCCCTCTGCCCGGGTGATCCATCAGGCGGGTTCCCATGAAGAGATTATCCCGGTTGAAATCGATCTCGATCAGGTACGTCGGCAACGCCGACGGGGTATACGAACGCTGGGACAACCGCTCAAGAGCTTCCGCGACTGCACTATCGACTTCACGGTCTACTCTCAGGCGCGCGATAACACTTACCTTGACTCACTCGGCCAGTTGGTCAAGCCACATCGCGCTGTGAGTGCGTACCCAACGGAGGAAACATGACAAAACAGATAAAGCTCAACAACCTGTCGGAGATTTACAGCTTTTTTCGTAAAAGCACCTTACCGGTTTTCTTCGTGCACCCAACACCGTACAACGTGTTGGGGTTGGGGCAGTGGCTCCGAGCCTTCAAGTATATTTCCCACTTTGATTCCTTTGACGGCTATCACCACCGGGTGACAGTTCCCAAATTTCCCGAAGATCGGGTATTTACCTCCAAAGAGGACATTGTGAATTATCTCCTCGGCCATCCGAACACCCATAAGCTGATTCAGTCTCTGGGCGGTCGCGGCAAGATGCTGACCGTGATGTTTGACGAGCAAACCGAGCAGCTGGCCAAGGAAGCCGGTTTGGAGATCGCACTGCCCCCGGCTGAACTGCGTATGCGCCTGGACTCGAAAATCGTGACCACCCAGTTGGCCGATGAGGCGGGCGTACCCAGCGCGCCCAATGCATTAGGCCGGGCGAGTAGCTACGCCGAGCTGCAGCACATCTGTTCGGACAATAATCTGGGCGATGACCTGGTGGTTCAGACCCCCTACGGGGATTCTGGACAAACCACCTTTTTCATTAAAAGCGAGGACGACTGGAATCACTGCGCGCAAAAGGTGGTTGACCAGCAGCTCAAGGTGATGAAGCGTATCAATCACATCCCTTATACCCTGGAAGCGGTGGCCACACGCCATGGCACGCTGGTGGCGCCCATCCAGGCGGACATCATCGGTCATGCCGAGTTGACACCGTATAAAGGCGGTTGGGCTGGCAATGATCTTTACAAGAATGTGCTGAATGGGGAGCAGACCCGGAAAGTACAGTTGATGACCAGGGCGATGGGCGATCGGCTCTACCAGGAAGGCTACAAGGGCACCTTCTGCCTGGATTTCCTGATCGATACTGATACCGAGGACGTTTATTTGGGCGAATTGAACCCGCGCATCAGTGGCGCCAGCGCACTGACCAATATGGTGACGGCCAAATACGGGGGCGCGCCGCTAATGATGTTTCACATGCTCGAATTTATGGATGTGGACTATGATCTCGACATAGAAAAAATTCAGGAGCGCTGGGCAGATTTCGATACCTGGACGCAATTGGTCATGAAGCAAACGCACGATAAAGTGGCGCGGGTTACCCGGGCGCCGCAGTCGGGTGTGTGGCGTATGCAAGCCGATAAGAATATCCGGTTTTCACGCCAAAGCATTGACTGGCACAGCGTGGAAAACGAAGAGGAAGCATTCTTCATGCGCATCTACGGCGAGGGAGACACCCTGTTCTATGGCGCTGATGTAGGAATACTCGTCGCCCGCGGGCGGATGCAAACCGATGATGGCCAGTTGACCGATCGCGCACGGGCGTGGATCAAGGCAATACACGCGCAATTTGAAACGACGCCGTAGTGCTATTTTGAGAATATCATAGGCTAGCGTCGTTAACCATATGGAGACAGATTGATGAACAAACCATTTAACCAGCCGCTGGGCGGCAACG
>JBPCXM010000690.1:0-2804 GCA_051008535.1 Pseudomonadales bacterium
TATTCTGCGCCTCCCGCCGCCAATGTCGCGTAACGTCGCCGGCAAGTCGAAGTGGGTTTTGATTTCCTGTTCAAACTGTGTCAGATCGTGCAGAATTCCGATCGCATTGATTGCGCCGTCTTCGTACCACTCGATGAACTCCAACTCCTCGATATAAATTGGTGCGTCTTTGTAAGTGTCGCCAAGCGCCTTGTTTGCCGCAATGGCACCCTTGAGTAATGCGAGAAGGGCGTCGCGATCGGGTAACCCACCCGCCGAACTGCCGATGATCAAACTGCTGACTTTTAAACCGATCGGCGCGGTATGTACTGTCTTCGACTCGCTTCTTCGCTCAGCTTCGCGCATACCATAGTTGCGCAAGGCGTAGCTGAACGTCGATGACAGTTTACCCACACTGAGTTTACCGACTTCTCCCAGGCCGATCACAATCGCGCCACGTGGCTTGCGACCGGGTTTATTGTCTACAATCGCACAGCTTTCAAGCTCGCCTGGATATACACCCAGATGCAAACGCTGGGCTAGCTGATTACCGAGACGCTTGTTCAGGGCGCTCTCGGCATTAAAAAGCTGGCCATCGCCCTCATAATGGCCAACCGCGACCGGGTTACGCGCAAATGCCAAATCGCCGTGGGAAACAAACACTTTCACCTGCCGCGGCACGGTTTTGGCAGGAACAATCCGGTACTCGCTTCCCATCACGGTTTTTTGCAAGTCGTGCTGATTGGGGTACATATCGACTTCATCTGGCGCCATGTCAAAAATATCTTCCACACCGCGTGCACGTGCGGGTGCTTGCCTGCTTAACTTGTCGGTGTCGCCGTGTGCTAGCAGTTCGTGTATGCCCTCGAATGCGGGTGGGTGATCTGCCATGTCGCCATGCGCGGCCTCCACATACCAGGCCTTGATGTTGGCTGGAATGCCGCTGTCCCAGCTCACTATGCCGTCGCCTCGCGCCGTAGCTTTAAATACTACTTTGTCTTTTTCGATGTGCAGTGCTATCGGTGTCTCCGGTGCGACACCGGCAACGTAGACTATTTTTTCGCGATCTTCGTTCTGCAGTGGATGCGAATTGAGCAAGGCTCTGAAGTTCCTTGCTTTTGTCAGCAAGGGCTTGTCAGGAACGGGGCAATTGCCGTTCGCGGCGGCGGCGAGGTTTTCCCATGTCGCCCTTTCGAATAAATCCATGTTTGCACTACCGAAATCGGGGAGTAGTTCGAGCACTCCAGGAAAACGTCGAATAATGTCCAACAATTCTTCTTGGCTGTTTCTGATATCCACTAGCGCCAGTGTTTTTAGCAGCTTGCTCTGCCCCAACAGTATTCTTGGAACAGCAAAAGACCCGGCGTTGGGAGTGCCCAGCATAATAAAACGCGCGCCAGGATGGCGCATGATGTCTTTCCACAGCTCTCGGTGATTGCTGATCAGTAAGCGTGTTAACAAACCGCCCATGGAGTGCGCAATAATTCGCAGTGGCTGATTTTGCGCCTGTTGTTGTACGAGTTGTTTTTTTATCTCTTTGGCGAAGCGCTGCACCTGGCCGGACAAAGACTTGCGCCAATCGAAGGGAAAAGTAATGACCTCATGGCTCTCGCTCAGGTGCTCAACGAGTCGCGCATAAGAGCCTGCGAGAACTTGTTCGGCCACTACGTTGCCGGCTTCCATATTGAGTTTGTCCATGCCACCATTAACGAGTTGCAGCATATTGACCCAAATACAATCACCGTGCACCGACAATTCACTACCCATTATTCCGGGTACGATAAATACCGCCGGTTGCGGAATGTTGCGAGAACCAACTGCGCCGCGTGGAATAGGCTTG
Organism: Pseudomonadales bacterium; assembly: GCA_051008535.1. Classification (GTDB taxonomy): domain Bacteria; phylum Pseudomonadota; class Gammaproteobacteria; order Pseudomonadales; family JAUIET01; genus JBBKXJ01. The sequence continues at coordinate 1,820 of JBPCXM010000690.1, forward strand.
GCGAGCGCGGGCAAGCCGGTAGTAAAAACCGCAGGCAGCCGCGCCGTTGGTTCGGTTAAGCCTTTTATGAGAGCGTTAGCTGTAGGGCTATTGCGGAAGTAATTGAAATGACTGACGTTGGTCCCTTGCACAGAGAGAAAGCGTCCGTCATCCACCCGCGCCCCGCCACCGTACATGGAAGCCGTGTTCACAACAAGGTCGTGCTCGCCGCCGTAAAATTTGTCTGGTGCCAACAAGGCAATGCGACCAAGTAGTGAATCTTTTTCTATATCGCCGGAGATGACCGACAAATCCGCTAGCAGCTGGTTCGTTGACGTGTTTAACAGACGCACCAGTGGTGAGTCCGGCATCTGCGCTTCCAGTCCGGGAATTTCATCCGGTCGTGCCTTGTTTTCCACCAGCGCCAGCGCAAAGTTTTTGAACAAGCTGTAATACGGTGATTGGCCGAGTACCGGCACCAGACCAATAAGATTGAACATGATCGACAACCAACGATCCAGCCTGCCGGATGCCAGCGTTGTGCCACGCGCCGGGCAAGCCACCCGCACGAAACGTTCTACTTTAATGCGTTTTTTATCCAGATCATTGCCTAATTCCTGCAACTCCCTTAACTGCGTGGCGTAGGCTTTGCCAACTATCTTCTTTATCTTGTCACTGCGTTGCGCTTTGGTTTTTTTCGCCGCGTACGCGCTGAACATGTCCAGCTCCGCTTTGCTAAAGGCTGGCAAGCCTTCGGCAACGGTGCCCCTGCATAATAATTCACCCACTATTCCGCCGCGTGAGTGGCTGACCAAGTGCAGCGTAGCGCCCGCCGGAATCTTTTTAACCAGCGCGCGCGCGTTTTCGATCGGACTTTCACTGAGTGTGCGATGTTCGAACGCAAATACTCGCTGCTCATAGTGCTCGAACAACAGTTGTGCCAGCATCGATTGGTCTGACCAGAGCGCGCCGAAGCTGCCATCGGTGGAGGATGCGGTGCCGTGGA
>JBPCXM010000691.1:0-12434 GCA_051008535.1 Pseudomonadales bacterium
TGCTGGGCTGGTTTAACGACACCGAGCACGATATGTTTCGCGCGCTGGGTTACCCGGTTAACAAAATGGTGGATGAAGACCGCACGGCATTCGTGATGGGCGAAATCCATTTTCGTTTTATCGGGCCCGCGGCGTATGGTGAACGAGTGCGGTCAACCATCACTTTGGCCAAAATGGGAAAATCGACCTTACATTGGAACTGTAAGGCGATGAACGCGGACACGGGAGCGATTATTACCGAAGGTCGCGCTATTCGTATTTACGCAAAAATTCAGGAAGACGGTAATTTACAATCCGAGACTATCCCCGACGATATTCGCCATATGCTGACGACGCCGGGGAAGCTCGATCATATAGAAACCGATGAATTTGACGATACGGTTGAGTCTAACGGTGACAACGAGGACTAATCTGCAGCTAGCGCAGTCGCAACATCGACATAGTCGTAGCCCAACACATCGGCAACAGCCTTATAAGTCACCTTACCTTCGTGCACATTCAGGCCATTGGCCAGATGTGGGTCGTCAACAATTGCTTGTTTATACCCATTGTTAGCCAGTGCCACGGCGAAGGGTAGCGTCGCATTCGTCAACGCCATGGTCGCCGTGCGCGCTACACCGCCCGGCATATTGGCGACGCAATAATGTATGACGCCATCGACTTCGTAGGTTGGGTCTTGATGCGTGGTGGCCTTCGATGTTTCGAAGCATCCTCCCTGATCGATTGCAACATCGGCAACCACGGCACCTTTTTTCATGCGCGAAATAATATCGCGGGTGAGCAACTTGGGCGCCGCGGCGCCAGGAATCAACACAGCGCCGATAATCAAGTCTGCTTCCAATGCATAATGTTCAATCGCTTCCGTCGTTGAGTAGACGCAGCGTAGATGTCCTTCATAGTGAGCATCCAGAAAGCGCAACCGCGGTAACGAGCGGTCGAGTATGGTCACATCGGCTCCCAGACCAATCGCCATAGTGGCGGCGTTGTCACCAACCACGCCACCGCCGATGATAGTGACTTTACCTGGCGCCACGCCGGGCACGCCGCCAAGCAATGTGCCATTACCACCCTGCGCCTTTTCCAAATGATGCGCGCCAGCCTGAATTGACATGCGACCGGCGACTTCGCTCATGGGCGCCAACAGGGGCAAGGTGCCCTCGTTATCGGTGACTGTTTCGTAGGCGATGCAAGTCGCACCCGAAGCAACTAACAATTCTGTTTGCGTTGGGTCGGGTGCCAGGTGCAAATAGGTAAACAAAGTCTGGCCCTTGCTAAGCATTTTGCACTCGTTAGGCTGCGGCTCCTTGACCTTGATGATCATTTCAGCATTGGCGAAAATGCTTTCGGCGGATTCATTGATACGCGCACCCGCTGCGACGTAGTCTTCGTTGCCGAAACCTATGGCCGCTCCGGCGTTGTGTTCAACTTCTACCTGATGCCCATTTGCCACCAGTTCGCGCACGCCCGCAGGCGTTAAGCCAACCCGATATTCGTGGTTTTTTATTTCCTTTGGAACGCCAATTAACATAGCTATCACCTCTGCTGATTTTATGGAAAAACTGAATGGTTAAAGAAATGGATAAATGACTCTGTGAATATGGCGAAAAGTATAGTGAATATTGGCCAGAAAAACTTTTCTATTTTTTCGACATTACAGTTTTATTTACTGTTAAAATATAAAATACAGGATTATTTTCTGATTGTTATGGCTATAAGCAGATGGAATCACTAAATAAGATCGACCGCAATATCCTCCGCATTCTGCAAAAAGACGGACGCATCTCATACTCCGAATTGGCGCGTCAGGTCGGACTCACTACTACGCCGTGCATCGAACGCGTTCGGCGGCTGGAAAAGGCCGGTATTATTCAGGACTACGTCGCCAGATTAGATGCACAACAGCTCGGTGTAAGTCTGGTCGTGTTCGTGCAGATTCGACTTTCCCGAACAGCTCAGGATATTTTTTCAGAGTTTTCGCAAGCAGCCGCGCAGTTGGAACAAGTTCAGGAGTGCTATTTGGTGTCGGGAAACTTCGACTATCTTATCAAGGCGCGGGTAGCGAATATGGCGGCCTACCGAAAGTTTCTCGGTGAGACCTTGCTAACCCTGCCTGGGGTGCAAGAGTCGACCAGCTACGTGGTAATGGAGCAGGTCAAAGAGACCCAGAGTATCCCCATCGCTAAGAAGTAACACGACTAACAATCCGTGTAAGCGGCTAGCGCCTGTCCCCCAATAATGGTTTTCTGCACTTCAGACGCGCCCTCATAAATGCGCAATGCGCGAATATCGCGGTACAGAACTTCAACCGGCATACCGGACACCACTCCCAGACCACCGTGCAATTGCAGAGCTTGATCAATAACACGTTGCGCCGCTTCGGTGGCGTAGTATTTGGCCATGGCAGCCTCTCGCGTGACCCGCTCGGCCACACAATCCTTGGTCCATGCGGAACGGTAGACCAGCAGCGCGGCTGCATCCACATCCAAGGCCATTTCGCCAATGCTTGCCTGGGTTAATTGCAAATCGCTCAGTTTGCCGCCGAAGATATCGCGCTGTTTGACGTGCGCTCCTGCTGCATCCAGCGCACGGCGAGCGAAACCCAGGGCCGCTGCGCCAACCGTCGAACGAAACACATCCAGCGTCGCCATCGCAATTTTAAAGCCGCTGCCGGGGATACCAACTAAGTTTTCCTTGGGAACGCGACAGTTGTTAAACGTTAGTTTTGCCAACGGGTGCGGCGCAATTAACTCAATGCGCTCTGCGACTTCAAATCCTGGCGTATTCGCATCAACGACAAAACAGCTGATACCCTTAGACCCCTCCGCTTCATTAGTACGCGCAAACACGGTATAAAAGTCGGCGATGCCGCCGTTGGAAATCCATGTCTTGCAGCCATTGAGAATATAGCCGTCACCGTCGAGAGTGGCTTCGCTGGTCATAGCGGCCACGTCGGAACCGGCGTTCGGTTCCGACAAAGCAAATGCGGCGATTTTTTTACCAGCCGCCACGTCCGGCAGGTAGCGCGCCTTGGTGGGGTCGTCCGCAAACAAGGAGATAGGGCCGCTACCCAAACCTTGCATGGCAAACGCGAAATCGGCAAGCCCGTCGTGGCGCGCGAGGGTGTCACGAACAACGCATAAACTGCGCACGTCCAGTTTTTCGTTGGCGCCGCCGAAAGCCGCGGGTACGCAATTTTGCAACCAACCCGCCTGACCTAGCGCGGCCACCAGCGCGCGACAAGTGCCATCCACGTCAGTATGGTCGCCAACCAGGTTTGGCACATTCTGAGCCGCCCAGGCATTAAGACTCGTCGCCAACTCGCGATGTTGTTCGGCGAGAAATGGCCAGTGTAAATAAGTGGTGTCTGACATCAGTTACCCTCGAATTGAGGCGTCTCTTTGTTCACGAACGCCCTGTACGCGCGTTCGAAGTCTTTGGTTTGCATGCAGATAGCCTGCGCTTGCGCTTCGGCTTCTATCGCCTGGTCGATGCTCATGTTCCATTCCTGGTTTAACATGTTCTTGGTCATGCCGTGAGCGAAATTTGGCCCTGCGGCCAGCCGGCCAGCAAACGTTTTTGCCTCTGATAAGACAGCATTGACTTCCAGCAATCGATTAAAGAAACCCCAGCGTTCGCCTTCCTCGCCTGACATCGAGCGGCTGCTAAAAAGCAGGTCTGCCGCCCTGCCCTGCCCTATGATACGCGGCAATATCGCACAGGCGCCCATATCACAACCCGCCAAACCGACCCGGCCAAACAGAAACGCCACTTTGCAATCCGGGGTACCATAACGTATGTCTGACGCCATCGCCATAATGGCACCGGCACCGGCACAGATACCTTCAACAGCGGCAATAATAGGCTGCGGGCTGGCCCGCATCGCTTTCACCAAATCACCAGTCATGCGGGTAAATTCCATTAGTCCCGTCATTTCCATTTTCACCAGCGGGCCGATAATATCGTGCACGTCGCCGCCGGAACAGAAGTTTCCTCCGGCTCCGGTGATAACGACTGCTTTAATATCTTCTGCGTATGCCAGCTTTCTAAAAAGATCGCGCATTTCGGCGTAGGATTCAAAAGTGAGGGGATTTTTGCGTTCCGGGCGATTTAGCGTGAGAGTAGCTACACCCAATTGAGCTTCCCATAGAAAATGTTGAGCTTGATAGTCTGCCAGTTGCATTGAATGTTTCCTTAGTATATTGGCAATTACTTATGATTCGATACCGGACTGAACAGAGTGAAAATTTACGGGACACGCTGTGAATACATCCCTGTAGGCTCTATCCCTGGCGGTCGCTACCGGCATCCTGCCTCCGCGACACATGCACATCCATGTGCATAGTCCCTGCCAGGGAAGGTCGCGAAAATTCTCCCTCCATTCAGTCCTCTGCAGTTTCGATTCGCATTAATGTGACTCCATCTTCCCGTACACACTACATCACTTCCCCACCTGCGACCGCGATGGCTTGCCCATTAATCGCACCCGCTTCGGGCTGGCACAACCACAATACCGTGGCAGCCACTTCTTCCGGTTGAATCAAGCGCTGCTGCGGATTGTGTTTTGCCAATTCGGCGCGCGCCTGTTCTTCGCTGCGCCCGGTTTTCTGCATAATATTGGCAATAGATTCACGCACTATGTCCGTCTCCGTGAAACCCGGGCACACGGCGTTGACGGTAACGCCTTTGTCGGCCAGTTCCAGTGCCAGGCAACGGCTCATGCCAAGAATCGCATGCTTGGCGGCTGCGTAGGCCGACACGTAACTATACCCTTTTAGCGCGGACGTACTCGCAACATTAATAATGCGGCCAGCGTTTTTCGTGACCATACCCTCCACCACCGCTTGCATGCATTGGTAGGGACCGATCAGGTTCACGTCGAGCATGCGTTGTACATGTTCGCGGTCGGTTTTTTTAAACGGTAAAGACTCGGCCGCACCGGCATTGTTAATCAGAATATCGACGTCGCCGTTTGCTGCCACGGCTTGCGCAAACGCGTTCTGCACGGCGATGGCATCTGTTACGTCGCAGGCTATTGCGGTTGCGTCAGGCAAATTGATCGCTTTTGCCTGCAGCAATTCGAGGTTGCGCCCAAGCAAGCTTAGTCCGGCCCCGGCGGCTGCTAACCGATCAGCGATGGCGGCACCGATGCCACGACCAGCGCCGGTGATTACTGCGTGCTTGCCTTGAAGGGTCATGCTAGACATTGATGACCATTTCGGCTGCGCGTTTTAAATTGCGCTCCAATTGATCTCGCGCGGTGTCATATTGCACCGGGCAGCTTACCGCCTCTCCCCTATAGGCTTGCGCGGCCGCCGCGCGCAGCGTCCAGTTTGGATCCATCAAATGCGGTCGGGCTAAGCAGCATAAGTCAGCGCGACCAGCAGCGAGAATACTGTTGACGTGATCGATCTCATAGATATTACCCACTGCCATGGTCGGAACATCAGCTTCATTGCGAATACGATCGGAGAATGGCGTTTGGAACATGCGCCCGTAAACCGGTTTTGCTTGCAGCGAGGTTTGACCTGCCGACACATCGACTATATCAACGCCCGCCGACTTGAATTGGCGTGCGATTTCAACCGCGTCCTCGGCGGTAACACCTTCGTCGCCGACCCAGTCGTTGGAGGATATACGCACTGACATTGGCTTGTCTTGCGGCCAGGCGGCACGCATTGCCGAAAAGATTTCGAGTGGGTAGCGCAATCTATCTTGTAGCGAGCCACCGTATTCGTCGCTGCGCTTATTCAACAGTGGCGTAACAAAAGCCGACATTAAATAGCCGTGACCAGCGTGCAATTCAAGCATGTCGAAGCCACAACGGTTAGCGCGTTCCGTCGCCGCAACAAACTGCTGTTTCACTTCATCCATATCTTCGCGAGTCATGGCTTTTGGCGTGGGGCTATAGGTCGCAAACGGAGTAGCCGAAGGGCCTAATATTTCCCAGCCATCTTCGGTCAGTGGATCATCAGTTTTTTCGCATTGCCAAGGTAATTTGGTTGAACCCTTTGGACCGGAGTGCGCAATTTGCATCGCGAATTTTGCATCGGTATAGGTATGCACGAATTCGACAATGCGTTTCCACGCCGCTTCTTGCTCATCGTTCCAGAGACCAGGGCAACCATAGGTAATCCGGCCTTGCGCAGACACATCGGTCATTTCGGTGTACAGTAATCCCGCGCCCCCTTTGGCCAGCTCTCCATAATGAACAAAATGCCAATCGGTTGGCACACCGTCTACCGCGCTATACATAGACATCGGTGACACCACCACCCGATTTTGCAACGTCAAGCTGCGCAAACTAAAGGGTGTAAACATTGGCGACACGGGTTCGATAACAGGTTCGCCATAAGCCCGCGAGGCGTACCATTTTTCGACTCCTTCCAGCCATTCGGGATCACGCATGCGCAGGTTTTCATGGCTAACCCGTTGGCTGCGGGTTAATAACGAATAGGTGAATTGCGTTAGATCGAACGGCAGATAACGGTCCAAAGTCTCAAACCAGGTCAATGAATTGCGCGCGGCACTTTGCAAACGCAAAGCTTCGAGTTCACGCTCTTCCTGATAATCGTGCAGCGCTTGTTTAACCGGCTTGTCGGATTGTAGATTATTGGCCAGTGAAATCGCATCTTCCAATGCGAGTTTGGTGCCCGAACCAATCGAAAAGTGTGCGGTGTGGGCCGCATCACCAACCAGCACGATATTGTCCTTCACCCAATTGTGGCATAGCACGCGGGGAAAGTTGATCCACGCGGAACCACGAATATGTGCAGAGTTCGTCATCAGGCTATGGCCGCCCAAATACTTTTCAAAGATTTTGCGACAGGTTTCTGCACTTTCATCATGAGTCATTGAATCGAAGCCCCATGCTTCATAAGTCGCTGGGTCACACTCAACAATAAAAGTGGATGTCTCATGGTCGAACTGATACGCGTGCACCCAAACCCAGCCGTGTTCGGTTTCCTCGAAAATAAAGGTGAACGCATCGTCGAAACACTGATTGGTACCCAACCACACAAACTTGTTTGGCCGCAGGTCTATGTCGCAGTCAAACCCTTCAAGATCGCGGTTGCGTATTTGTGAGTTAAGCCCGTCGGCTGCGACGATGATGTCGGCATCGGCAAAGCGAGTGCTGATCTCGTTGGCATTAAATTCTGATTCAAAGTGGAGGTTCACGCCCAATTCGCGAGCACGTGCATACAATATTTGCAGCATGCGTTTACGACCAATGCCAATAAAGCCATGACCATCGGAACTCTGTAACGCGCCATTCACATGCACATCGATGCGATCCCATTGAATCAATTCATCGATCATGGCTTGCGCGCTGACCGGGTCGTTGGCGTGCAAATTCTCCATGGTCTGATCGGAAAACACGACGCCCCAGCCAAACGTATCATCCGGCTTGTTGCGCTCGTAAACACTGATGTCGTGCGCCGGGTTTTTTAATTTCATTGAAATGGCCAGATAGACGCCCGCAGGTCCTGCACCCAGACACACTATTTTCATCGCTTCACCCCGGTAAGAGCTTAAGGAATTGGTTAGCACGCACTATAACAGATTTATTTTATATATAAAATAAATTAGTTCATGCGTAAAATAATTGATCTAACACCTTAAAACGGTTGAATTTGCAGTACAGTTGCGTTAAAAACGAAATCATATCAACGATGTGATAGCAAATGCGTAAGGACGGCTAAGACTCTATGGCAGCGAATGTAGAAACCATTCTCGATTCCGAAACCCGTGGGCACGATGACCATCACGACGCATTGCGCCTGTGGTTGCGCATACTGACGTGCACAAACCTGGTCGAAAATAAACTGCGAAATAATTTACGCGAGGAGTTTGGCAGCACCTTACCGCGCTTTGACTTGCTGGCGCAGCTGGAACGCAATCCCCAAGGGCTCAAAATGGGCGACCTGTCAAAACTGATGATGGTCTCTGGTGGCAACGTCACCGGCATAGCAACCCAGCTGGAAAAAGAGGGTTTGATCAAGCGGGTGGTTTCTGACAACGACCGGCGTTCTTTTCAGGTTCATATCACTCCCAAGGGCATTAAAGCATTCAAAAAGATGGCGCAAGTTCACGAAGCTTGGATCACCGAAATGTTTTCCTGCCTAACAGAAAAAGACATCGCACAGATCATGAAAACGCTGGGCACGTTAAAGCAGTCTTTGCGAGCGTCGCAAGATAGTTAGAGTTTCGAATAAACTACATTAGCGGCCTGGCCCCAGCAAGTCTCTGCTTCCCACTTCGTTATAAACCTGCATTTCCCGTTTCACAATCAACCAATGGTCATCGATGCAGCGTAGCTCATCTTTATATTCCGCCCACACTTCGTACAACAACCCTTCCTTAGCAACCGCTCCTGCGTGCGCGGCTCGCACATAACATGAACAGTTGGCGAGGTCGCCGTCGAAGTTGATGCTGAAATTTCCTAACATGTGCTGGGTTGGTCCGCAGCCGTCGAGCATGCTTCTTATCATCGCCACTACCGCGTCCCTACCGCTGAGTTGATACTCGCCGCCATAGTTTACCTCAACATCAGTGGCGAACACTTCGTCGAGCAATGCCCAGTTGCGCTGATCGCAAGCGTGGGCGTACTTGATAAGCACTTGTTTTATTTCTTCTCTGGCGATCAAATTTGGCATCGTTTAACTCCTGTGATTATATAAAAATAGCCGCCGCAGTCAGCGCTGCACTGCTATGTTACTGCAAACTGGCCAGCAACAATTATTTCGCGCACAATAGTGATAACTTATTATCGATAGGATGGAGCAGTGCCATGGCCGATGCAGAAACACAGTTACCAGGATGGATTGCTGAGCATATTAAGCTCTATTTAACCGATCCTGAAAAAGCGCATATGTGGGATTCGTCGTTAGGCGGCGGATCAGGCATGCTGCCAACGCTGTTGTTGATCACTAAAGGTCGAAAATCAGGTGCAGAGCGAATGTTACCGTTGATCTACAAAAAAGTGGGAGACGCCTTCGTTGTGATCGCTTCCAAAGGTGGCCATCCAAGCCATCCTTCCTGGTATCTTAATCTTGATGCCACCCAGGATTGCGACATTCGCGTTGCTGCTGACCAATATCGCGTCAAGGCGCGTGACGCTGAAGGCGCGGAACGGGAAGATCTTTGGCAGCAGATGGCAGAAATTTATCCTCCATACAACGACTACCAAGTCAGGGCGGGCGATAGGCAAATACCGGTTGTGGTTCTTGATGTGGTTTAAGCGATCACATAAACAATCTGTCAAAGCTATACAACCGATAGTTCTTGCCGGCATAGGCGCGTTATCAGCCACAGTAGCATCGCAGGCCGACACGCTAATTCACGCGGGCCGTCTGCTTGACGGTGAAGCAAATCGTGTCGTTACCGAAAAAACTATTCGCGTCAGCGGCGCAACTATTACCACCATCGAAGACGGTTACACCACACCTAGCAACGACGACGCTGTTGTTGACCTCAAAAACCACACGGTTCTGCCAGGACTGATGGATATGCACACGCATATCTCGAGTGAGTATTCGCCAAACCGTCGGTTGGAAAAATTCATACTGAATGCTGCGGACTATACGATTAACGCGGTTGCCAACGCACGCAAAACTCTCGATGCCGGTTTTACAGTGATTCGCGATCTGGGTGATTCGCGCAATGTGACGGTTGCGGTGCGTAACGCCATCAACAAAGGCACTATTCCGGGCCCAAAAATATTTACCGCCGCGAAATCGTTGGCGACTACCGGCGGCCATGCCGATCCTACCAACGGCTGGGCCAAACACTTGATGGGAGCGCCGGGTCCTAACGAAGGTGTCGTCAATAGTGTGGAAGGTGCCCGCCAAGCCGTTCGCCAACGCTACAAGGACGGGGCCGACTGGATAAAAATAACCGCAACCGGCGGCGTGCTAAGCGTGGCCAAAAGCGGCCAGAACCCACAGTTTATGGACGACGAATTGCAGGCCATCATTGCGACGGCGACTGACTACGGCATGCGCGTCGCGGCTCACGCACACGGTGCCGAAGGTATGAAGCGCGCCATCATCGCCGGGGTAGCCTCGATCGAGCATGGCACGTATATGACCGACGAAATCATCAAGCTGATGAAGCAGCGCGGCACTTTCTATGTGCCAACCATAATGGCCGGCGCCTGGGTCGGAGAAAAATCCAAGATCGACGGCTTCTTCCCAGAGTTGGTGCGCCCAAAAGCGGCCACTATTGGCCCACTGATCCAGGAGACTTTTGCAAAAGCATACAAAGCCGGCATACCCATCGTGTTCGGTACCGACACCGGGGTATCAGCGCACGGCGACAACGCACAGGAATTCGGCTTAATGGTGGACGCCGGCATGCCACCGATGGAAGCCATCCAGTCGGCAACCAGCATAGCGGCAAAGTTTCTGGAAATCGAAGACACTCACGGCACGCTAAAAAGCGGCAAGCAAGCGGATATTATCGCAGTTGAAGGTGACCCGCTGCAAAATATCAGGGTGATGGAACAAGTCGGCTTTGTGATGAAGGGCGGCGTTATTTACAAGCAGTGACAGGGCCGCAAGGTCAAACTAGTGTAAGACGATTTAGTACTCCACCACCGAACGAATACTCTCACCCGCGTGCATCAAATCAAACGCCTTGTTGATGTCCTGCAGCGGCATCTTGTGGGTAATCAAGGCATCAATATCGATTTTGCCGTTCATATACCAATCAACAATTCTTGGCACGTCGGTGCGCCCTCTGGCGCCGCCAAAGGCAGTGCCGCGCCATACGCGACCGGTCACTAACTGGAATGGACGAGTCGATATTTCCTGCCCGGCGCCGGCCACGCCGATGACGTACGATTCGCCCCAGCCTTTATGGCAGCACTCCAGCGCTTGACGCATGGTATTCACGTTACCAATGCATTCAAAACTATAGTCCGCACCACCGTTGGTTAAGTCGGCTATGCCCTGCACTACGTCTTTGACCTCTTTCGGATTGATAAAATCCGTCATGCCAAATTCTGTTGCCAAAGGCACTTTGCTGGTGTTGATATCGATGCCGATGATTTTGGCGGCGCCGGCCATGCGCGCACCCTGAATCACGTTCAGACCGATGCCGCCGAGACCAAACACTACGACATTCGAACCTGGTTCAACCTTGGCGTCGAACACAACAGCACCGACCCCGGTTGTGACGCCGCAGCCGATGTAACAGACTTTGTCGAACGGCGCGTCTTCGCGAATTTTAGCGACGGCAATTTCTGGCAGCACGGTGTAATTGGAAAATGTCGAACAACCCATATAATGCAGAAGTTTTTCACCATCCAGCGAGAAGCGGCTGCTGCCGTCGGGCATCAAACCCTGGCCCTGGGTTTCTCGAATCGCCTGGCACAGATTGGTCTTAGGGTGCAGGCAGAAGTCGCACTCGCGACACTCCGGCGTGTAGAGAGGGATGACATGATCGCCCGGCTTAATCGAAGTAACCCCCTCACCCACCTCTTGCACAATACCGGCGCCCTCATGGCCAAGAATGGTCGGGAAGGCCCCCTCCGGGTCGTCACCGCTCAACGTAAAAGCATCGGTGTGACACACTCCGGTGGCTTTGATCTCTACCAATACTTCGCCCTTACGCGGTCCTTCCAAATCGACTTCAACGATGTCTAGTGGTTTTCCCGCGGCGAATGCCACAGCTGCTCGAGTTTTCATGTTACCCCCGTAAAAGTACCATTTTTATCGCAGTTTTGGTCAAAGCGAAATCTATTCGCTTTAAGCTCTTTAGCTCAAGCGCTGCAGTGATTGTTGCCGCTGACGCTCGAGTTCTTCCGGTAAATGATCGCCGAACTTTTTATACAAAGTGGTTTGGCTATCAATCTCGTTCTTCACTGGTTGCGCATCCACCTGCATTAAGGCTTCGAATTGATCTTCGTCGTATTCTATTCCCTGCCAATTCATATCCTCGAAGCGTGGCCCGTAGCCCAGCAAGCCTTTCTCCGGCTCGACCTGCCCGCGAACACGGCCGATAACCCACTGCAACACGCGCAGATTTTGCCCGAAACCTGGCCACATAAACTTGCCGTTGCCATCTTTGCGGAACCAGTTGACTCTGAATATCTTCGGCGGCTGGTCGACTTTACTACCCATATCTAACCAGTGCTGCCAGTAGTCACCCATGTTGTAGCCGCAGAAGGGCAGCATTGCCATCGGGTCGTAGCGAATCGCAGCCTGGTTGTCGGCAGCGGCAGTCGCCTCGGAACCCATGGTAGAGGCCAGGTAAACGCCATGCGCCCAGTCGCGCGCTTCATACACCAGCGGAAAGTTTTTGCTCAGCCGGCCGCCAAAGATAAAGGCGCTGATCGGTACGCCTTTGGGGTCTTCCCATACCGGCGAAATGCTTGGGCATTGCGATGCCGGCGCCGTGAAACGTGCGTTCGGGTGGGCCGCCTTGGTGCCGCT
>JBPCXM010000692.1:0-3487 GCA_051008535.1 Pseudomonadales bacterium
CGATCATACTCCTCGACCGTACCTTCTAAAGTGATGGTTGGTTTGTCGCGAGGGTGTGCATCCAGTGTTGAGACTTGGATGCCTGAGGGGGTCAGCAAGGCGATTTCACCATCGTCGAGATGGCTGACTTGACGCGTATGTCTGGCGAGGGCTGCCATGTCCGACGCAACGAACATTTCTCCGTCACCCAACCCGATAATCACAGGACTGCCGTTTCTCGCAGCTACGATAGCACCCGGTTCGGCTACATCAATCACCGCAAGCCCGTAAGTGCCTTTGACGCGTGCTAGTACCTGCCGCACTTTTTCTAGCAGTGAGTCTGCTTCGGCGACTGCAATCAAGTGGGCGAGAACTTCGGTATCGGTTTCTGAGAGAAAGGTGCGGCCTTGCGCCTTGAGTAGTTCACGCAGTTGACCGGCATTTTCGATGATACCGTTGTGGACAACCGCGATGCGTTGCGCGCTATCCATGTGTGGGTGTGCATTGTCGTCCGATGGCTTGCCGTGGGTGGCCCAACGGGTATGGCCAATGCCGGTAGAGCCGCCAGGCGTGCGATCAGGCAACACAGCGGTCAGTGCAGACAAACGGCCGGCAGCCTTCCAGGTTTTCAGCCGGCCACGTGAGACGAGGCTGATACCAGCCGAATCGTAGCCACGGTATTCCAATGTTCTGAGACCTTCAATCAGGATAGGCTGTGCTTTTGCCTTGCCGGTGTAGCCGATAATGCCGCACATAAAGTTACTCCGTTTTAACCGTAAATCACCCGGCGTATCTGCCGGATGCTCATCGGCGCCGTTTGGAATCGCCGTTGCTGTAATTCTTGCTCGATACGCTGGTAAATCTGCGTATTCGGCAGCCCAGCCTGTTGCAACTCCCGATGCCGTCGGACAATGAATTCTTCGGCGGTATCCCGATAGAAATGCAGTATTTCCTGCACCAGATGGTCTGCCATCGCTGGCTCCAGCGCGGTGATACTGCATAGATGTTGTAGCAGCGCTTCGGGGGTTTTCGGGGATGTCATGCAGCGATTAGATGCGGATATGAATCACAAGACAATAATTTTACCCATAATCGGGTAGATATACGTTGATTTCAAGATAAATTCGATGATTTGCAATATAACACCGGCATGATTACCGGTGCATATTTGCGTGTAAAGGATGGTAGGATTTGTCAATCTTGCCGTGCGGATTAATGCTTGCCTATCCGATATCGAAAAGAGAACGCTTCTAGAAAAACGCAATGATGGCCCAAACTGACATAACGACCGTTAACAGAGCGGTGCCACCTGCACCAATTGCCCGCAGCGGATTGCTCAGCGTGTCCCCCTTTAATCCAAACGCGTGGCAAAGCCGAAACAAGACCAAGAGGGCGCCAAATGTATAGATTGCCGTACTGGATACCCCGTTCATCTCCAGCAATCCAATGAGGATTAGCGCCAACGGCACAAACTCCGCGAAGTTACCGTGACGGCGCATCGCGAGCAAAAGATCGGCGTTTCCGCCGTCTCCGACTGAGACACCGACTTTACCCCGCATGCTACCGGCGGGGAACGCAATGCCGATATTCATCAGCCCTAGCAACCCCGCGAACAGCAAAGTAATGGTTGGCATATTATTTCTCCTATACAAGGTGAGCCAATCCAGGGCCAGGCCGTTTTCGAAACGGTGTTTTCCTGGCCCGGATACGAAAATCAGCAAAAAGCCGTTTTACATATCAATCGCCTCGGCAAGTTCAACCGAGCCGCCCGACGAAAGCGTAGGACAACCCTTGGCCTTTGCAATAGCGTCTTCCACATCAGACGCTTCTATCAAGCTGTAACCGCTGGCGGGATTGGCGCCGCCATCGCTGACCACGCTGCCATCGCTTTGCACAGTTGACGACAAACCCACCGGATTGCCGCCGTCAATAACGGCACTGCCCATTGATCCGAACCATTGGCCCCAGGCGTCCATTGCCGCCGCTTGTTCCGCTTCGGTTTCCGGCATGCTGCCGCCGTGATAAACAAATAAGTATTTAGCCATTTTGAATCTCCTAAAAAGTGATGTTGTGTTAGCCGTCACCTTGGCCGAAACGCAGGTCGCATAGTTGCCAAAGCACCAGAAATTAGAGACTATCACCAGCAAATTCCGATAGCAGTGGGCATTTTGCTTAGTTTTTTGCACCCTTAGTGTGTAAAGTACACAATGGAAAGCTTACCCGAATACCAATTCACTGCCTTGAGCGAGACGCTTAGCCGGCTGTCGGACAGCCCCATTTTGCCAACCGCCGTTGCAGCGCTGCACCGCGATAGCAAACTTATCAACACCCAATTGGGTGAGACGGTGATGGCGCAAATACCCGCCTTCTCTGCAACGAACAACCCGAACGTACTACCCGAATTATCCAACCAAAGCGCCGAACACACCGCTGAAATCCTGCGCCTATTAGGTGGCGGCGCCGTGGGCGACTTCAAATTTGTACATGAGCATGCCAAACGGCGTGCAGAACAACATTTTCCGTTAGAAGCCACCTTGCACGCCTATCGTTGTGGGCATAAAGTCTATTCAAATCGCTTGCGCGATGCTGTTCTAAATGCAATCACGAAACGACAGGACACACAGCAAGTTGTTGCTGATGTCGCAGACTTCAGCATTGAATACACGGATGCGGTGAGCACTATCGCCACCGGCGCTTACGTCGCGCAAACACGTTTGCTCGCCGATGTGGTCGGCGACCAACGTGCCGAGCTGCTGAACATTTTATTGGAAGGCTACGACGAAGCAGACGGTCGAGTTGCCAAGGTGCTGCGCAATGCCGGCTATCTCGCACGGCGGCAGTCTTACTGTGTCGCGCTGGCGCAATCGGTTGATCCGGCAGAAATGCTCAACCCAGCACGCGCACGGCGCATGGTCGATTCGGTTGACAAGAAATTGCGAAGCCCAACCGTGCGTCACCTAATCGATCTACGCGACAACAAAGTGACCATCATATTCTCCGCCAGTCGCCGCGCATCCGGCTGGACCGCCGCTCACACTGCGTTAGCCACGCAAGTGGGCGCCTCACTCTCGACGGTCGGCAACGCCGCATTGATTGGTGTGAGTAACGACGTGCCCTCCACAGCGCAGATTCCTAATGCTTACAAAGAGGCGCTACTCGCGTTTGAATTAGCCGATGTACGGCATCGCGTGGTTGAATTCGCAAAAATACCCACGTTTCGCCTATTACAGTTGTTAGCTGGCGAAGAGTTTAAGCGTGTGCTGCCGGCATGGGCGCGTGCCTTGTATCAAGCCGACGACAAGATGGAGGGTGCGCTCTCATCCACTCTGCGCAGCTACGCAAACGCCAATATGAACGTGCTAAAAACCGCGCAATATTTGTCGATTCACCCCAATACCATTTACGCGAGGTTGCAGAAAATCAACGATATCACCGGGCTTGATGCCAGGGCATATCATGAACTCACGGAGCTATTGGTTACGATTGAATGTAGGAGGTTGTAGGAAAA
>JBPCXM010000693.1:0-4935 GCA_051008535.1 Pseudomonadales bacterium
CTACAAAACAGCAGCCGATCTTTTCGTCGCTTATTCCGCGATATTCTGGAAGCTTGGGTGCCCTCAGAAGTTAGGCACGCGAGAGGCTAGGATTATTTTGGAGTGACTAGCGCCAGGGACGGACGCGGGATGGGGCATGGATGCCCCGTGGAATGGATAAAGAACCCTAGCCTCTCGTGTGCCGGTGTTAATATCGCAGGCATGGAAGCACCCACGCTTTTTCCAATTTTGTTCGTGGGTTGAAAAGTTATACTATGTACGGCTGCTACAAAGTCTAAAAAACTTTCTTGGGGAACGGTTTTGCGTGCAATCAATGTTGGTATTTGTGGTTTAGGCACCGTGGGTAGCGGTGTGTTTAAGGTGATCGAACGCAATCAGGCGACGCTTGCTGCGCGGGCGGGGCATGCAATTAACATAACCCATATCGGCGCGCGGCGCGATAACCCCGCCTGCGAGTCGGGCGCAATAAAGGTCAGCCGGGATATATTTGCAGTCGTCAGCGACCCCGATGTTGATATTGTCGTTGAGCTGATTGGCGGGCTACAACCGGCAAAAGAGCTGGTATTGCATGCGATTGCGAACGGCAAGCATGTGATTACTGCGAACAAAGCACTGATTGCCGAACATGGCAATGAAATATTTGCAGCGGCACAGGAGAAGGGGGTGCAAGTCGCCTTCGAAGCTGCTGTCGCCGGTGGTGTGCCCATTATCAAAGTGTTACGCGAAGGCTTGAGTGCCAACCGTATTGAATGGTTGGCGGGCATTATCAACGGCACTGGTAATTTTATTCTTACCGAAATGCGTGACACCGGTCGCGCCTTCTCTGATGTGTTAGAAGAAGCACAAGCGTTGGGCTACGCGGAGGCAGACCCGCGTTTCGACGTGGAAGGAATTGACGCGGCCCACAAGCTGGCGATTTTGGCATCGATCGCATTTGGCATTCCGCTGCAGTTTGACAAAATATATACCGAGGGGATTGGCGATGTCGCGGCGCGCGATGTGCGTTATGCGGAGGAGTTGGGTTACAGGATTAAACACCTGGGTATTGCGCGCCGGGTTGCAGCGGGTATTGAGCTGCGGGTGCATCCAACGCTGATTCCGCAAGAACGTCTAATAGCGAATGTCAACGGCGTGATGAATGCGGTATTGATCGAGGCCGATGCGGTAGGGCCGACGCTATATTACGGTGCTGGTGCAGGCAGCGAGGCGACCGCGTCGGCCGTCATCGCCGACATCGTCGATGTCGCACGCACCATAGACGCAGGACCGGAACAGCGGGTGCCGGCCTTGGCATTTCAGCAGCACGCCTTGTCTGACGAGCCGGTATTGCCAGTCGAAGAAGTTCGCACCGCTTACTATTTGCGCCTATCGGTTGTTGATGAGCCGGGTGTTTTATCCGGCATTACGAAAATGTTCAGCGATGCGGATATCAGCATCGAAGCGGTCATTCAAAAAGAACCCAAAAAAGGCGCGGCGACGGCTACGATTATCCTCTTGACCGATGTGGTTCAGGAGCAACATTTTCAACAGACGCTAGCGGCGTTACAGAATTTACCAACGATTACGGAACCGGTGATGAAGCTGCGCGTGGAGTCGCTTGATGGATAACGTCGAGGTTAATATTGAAAGAAAGAGCGAGCACTTAAGTGAAATATATTAGTACGCGCGGTATCGCACCGAGTCTGGAATTCGAAGATGTACTCTTAACCGGCCTGGCGCCCGACGGTGGCTTGTACGTACCCGAACAGCTGCCCAAATTTAATGCCGTAGATATCACTGGTTTCGCGTCATTGAGCTATCCGCAGCTTGCGTTTGAAATTATCGAGCCTTTCGTTGCCGGTTCTATTCCGCCGGGTGACTTACGCGATATGTTAGATGAAACTTGCCGCGAGTTTCGCCACCCCGCAGTCACGCCATTAGTACAGCTAGCAACCAACGAATGGGTGTTGGAATTGTTTCACGGCCCGACGTTGGCTTTTAAAGACGTGGCGCTGCAACTGTTGGGAAAATTGTTTGACTTCGTGTTAAAAAAACGCGAGCAGCGGGTCGTGGTGTTGGGGGCGACCTCCGGGGATACCGGTTCTGCTGCGATCGAAGGTTGCCGGCACAGCGAGCAAGTGGATATATTTATCTTGCATCCACACCAACGCGTATCGGAAGTACAGCGCCGGCAAATGACGACTGTTGCCGGCGAGAATATTCACAACATCGCTATAGAAGGTAATTTTGATGATTGCCAGGCACTGGTTAAAGCCAGCTTCGCCGACCAGGGTTTTTTGCCGGATGGCCGCCAACTGGTGGCGGTTAACTCGATTAACTGGGCGCGCATCATGGCGCAAATCGTGTATTACTTTTACGCAGCCGTGCATTTGGGTGCGCCGCAGCGGCAGGTGTCTTTTTCGGTACCAACCGGTAATTTCGGCGATATATTCGCCGGTTACCTGGCGAAGAAGATGGGTTTGCCGATTGAGCAATTGGTCATTGCGACCAATAGCAACGACATACTACACCGCGTATTAAGCAACAACGACTATAGCCGTCACGAATTAATGCATACTTTGTCGCCGAGCATGGACATCATGATTTCCAGTAATTTCGAGCGTATGCTGTTTGACCTCTACGATCGCGACGGCGCTGTGATAAGAGAAATGATGGAACGTTTTAAAACGGAACCGCTCAATCTTAGCGAAAACGCATTGGGTGCCGCTCGCGAACTTTTTAGCAGCCACCGCGTTGACGACGCTGCAACATGCGCGACCATAAAGCAAGTGTACGAACGCTGCGAATATCTGCTGGACCCGCATACCGCAATCGGTTTGAACGCCGCGCGTACGTGTTGGCGCAACCACGCTACGCCAATGGTAACGCTGGCGACTGCCCACCCTGCAAAGTTTCCAGACGCGGTCAAGCAAGCTGGAGTGCCGGTTGAACCGTCGCTGCCTCGACATTTGCAAGATTTGCTGCAACGGCCTGAGCGCTTCGATGTGGTACCGAATGATCTTAGCGTCGTCCAGGTGTTTGTCGCAGAGCACAGCCACTAAGCTGGGCAAGAGACAGCGTTTCAAACAATTTCTTGCTTTTCGTTCAGCGGCAAACTGACCGATACGCGTAAGCCTGTTTGCGTATTACTCGCGCTAATTGTGCCGTGATGTAGATTTACGCTGCGTTGGGCAATCGCTAAGCCTAATCCATAGCCGCCGCTGTCTCGATCGCGGGCATCGGAAGCGCGGTAAAATGGTTCAAAAATGTGCGCGAGATGCTGCGCCGCCACACCTGGTCCCTGATCTTGCACGCTGACTTCTACTTGCTTGTCGTCAATATCGCAACTAACAGCTATTGTGGAAGACGGCGGGCTATAGCGGATCGCATTCTTTATCAGATTTTCGAACACGCCGGCGAGCAGGCGACCGCGGGTTCGCACAATTGCCTCCCCGGCATCGTCCATTAACTGTAGTGCGACTTTTTTTGCTGCAGCTTCCGGCTCTAACATATCGATAATGTGGTGCAGTAAGCCGATCAAATCAACGGCGTCATTCAGATCAAGATCCTGCTGCGGCAAGCTTAGAATCTGTTCTATCAGCTCGTCGAGCACCTGTACTTCTTGTTCGATAAGTTGTAGTTCCGGCATATTTTCGTCCGGGTTGCGTTGTTGCGCCAAGCCCAGCGCCACTTGCAATCGCGCCAGAGGCGAGCGTAGTTCATGCGACACGTCTTTGATCAACCGTTCTTGATTTTTTAGTGTCTGCTGTACTTTTTGCGTCATGTGGTCAAAGTCGCGGGCGAGTAAATCCAGCTCGTCCTTAGTTGGGTTTAGATGCTCGCTAACTCGCACCTCATAGTTGCCTTCGGAAACTTCTCTTGTGGCATAGCGCAGTTGCTTTATTGGTACCGTGAAGTTTCCCGTTAGCAGGTAGCAGACAAAGCCGCTTAACAATACTGCAATCAGCAAACGTGGCCATAAGCTGCGCACAAACAGCTGCTGCAGTTGGCTATTTTCGTTCGGCGCATCGATAATAAGTCGTAGCAATGTATTGGTGTTAGAAATCGGCAGTGCGACAACCATATAGCGCCGCTCTGTGGTGTTGATGGCAACACGGCCGTGTTGTGGCCTGACTTTTGTCAGTGCGACCAACTCGGCCTGCTTTGGTGCGAACAGCTCGCCAGTGAGCAAGTTTTGGTTTTGTTCATTAAGCAACAACGTGCGAGTCGTGTTTTTTTTCCGCGTGGTCTTGGCCCACTGTCGCAGCCCTTCCAACTCACTACTGCTCAGCGATTCTAGCGCCTGACCAAGTAGCACGCGTGGCGGCGTTACTTCAATGGTAGTATCGGTGACTGGCAAGTAGTGGCTTGCCAGCACGGCGCCGCTGACAATTACAATGGTGCTGAGCCAAAAGCCGAGGAAGACCTTCCAATAGAGATTTAGCATGTTGCAGGGGTACTAGTTTTGTAACAGCATATATCCGATGCCGCGAACATTCTTAATGGTTTCCGTGCTCGTATAAGCAGCCAATTTCTTACGAATATTACTTAAGTGCATGTCGATGCTGCGATCGTAAGCCGTGAACTCCCGTCCCAATGCTTCACTATATAGCGTTTCCTTGCTGACGACTCTGCCGGCTTTTTGCATGAGCATGCTTAAGATACTGAATTCTGCGTTGGTTAACGCCAGCGCCGTATCGGCATAACTGATTTGATGTTTACTGGGTTCCAGCAATAGCTGATTTACGCGCAAGGTTCGCGTGCCAGGTTCGGAGGCCGCTGCCGACGTGGTGCGGCGTAACACCGCTTTTATGCGGGCGACCAACTCACGCGGGTTGCATGGTTTGGGGAGATAATCATCAGCGCCCAGTTCCAGGCCCGTAACGCGGTCAAATTCATCATTGAGCGCGGTCAGCATGAGGATAGGGACCACGCTTGTCTCCCGCACTCGCCGAC
>JBPCXM010000694.1:0-7428 GCA_051008535.1 Pseudomonadales bacterium
GAGGCTGAAATTGCCCGGGTGGCCGAGTCCTTCAAGCTCGATACCTATAAAAATCAGATCGAAGTCATCAGCTCCGAACAAATGATGGATGCCTATGCCTCTTCAGGCATGCCGCTGGGTTACCACCACTGGTCTTACGGTAAGCATTTTTTAAGCACCGAAAATAGTTACAAGCGCGGCCAAATGGGACTGGCGTACGAAATCGTCATCAATTCCGACCCGTGCATCGCCTACCTGATGGAAGAGAATTCCATGATGATGCAGGCGCTGGTGATCGCCCACGCAAGCTATGGGCACAACTCCTTCTTCAAGGGCAATTACCTATTCCGCACGTGGACCGATGCCGAGTCGATCATCGACTACCTGTTATTTGCACGTAACTATATTGCCGAATGCGAACAGCGTCATGGGGTCGACGAGGTGGAAGCTATTCTAGACTCCTGCCACGCGCTGATGAATCATGGCGTCGATCGCTACAAGCGACCGTATCCCATTTCGGCGGCCGAAGAAAAGCAACGACAGCACGAACGCGAAGAACATTTGCAACGCCAGATCAACCGCTTGTGGCGAACTATTCCGCAGAAAGATACCAGCGAAGACGAACTGGAGGAGGCGCGTTTTCCGTCCGAGCCACAGGAAAATATTCTGTATTTTTTCGAGAAGAATGCGCCGCTGCTGGAACCTTGGCAACGTGAGATACTGCGCATAGTGCGAAAAATCGGTCAGTATTTTTACCCGCAACGACAAACTCAGGTAATGAATGAGGGCTGGGCAACGTTTTGGCACTACACCATTTTGCACAAACTGTACGATGAGGGTCTGGTGACCGACGGCTTTATGGTTGAGTTTTTGCAGGCGCACACCAATGTGCTGTTCCAGCCCGATTTCGACAGCCAATATTACAGCGGCATCAACCCCTACACGCTGGGCTTTGCGATGATGACTGACATCCGTCGCATGTGCGAACACCCCACCAAGGAAGACAAGCGATGGTTCCCGGATATCGCTGGTGGCGATTGGCTGGAGACACTGCATTTCGCAATGCGCAATTTTAAGGACGAAAGTTTTATCCAGCAGTATTTGTCGCCGAAAGTGATTCGTGACCTTAAGCTGTTTTGTGTACTCGACGACGACAGTCAGGATGAGATAGAAATCAGCGCCATTCACGACGAGCCTGGTTATCAGTACATTCGAGAAACATTGGCGGGGCAGTACAATCTCGGCGACCGTGAGCCGAATATTCAAATCTATAATGTCGACCGTCGCGGCGATAGAGCGCTGTACCTGCGCCATTATCAGCACAAGCGAAAACCGCTGGGGGATAGTGCGGATGAGGTGCTCAAACATCTGCACCGGCTGTGGGGTTTTGATGTGCAGTTGGATTCTGTGCATAACGATAAAATCACGGCCAGTTTTCACTGCCCTCCTAAAAGCAGTAAAGACTGAGCCGCACTAGCGTTGCGGTTGGTTGTTATAATCACCGCATGGGCGACAAAAATACCCTGTAGAGACAGCTATGCAAACCTACCTGGTCGGTGGTGCAGTGCGCGATGCGCTGCTTGAAATACCCGTTACCGAGCGTGACTGGGTGATTGTTGGCGCCACGCCAGAGGCTATGCTTGAGCGCGGGTACAAGCAAGTAGGCAAGGACTTCCCAGTGTTTTTGCACCCCGAAACCCATGAAGAATATGCGCTAGCACGTGTTGAACGAAAAATCGGTCGTGGCTATACCGGCTTTGCCTGCGATAGTTCGCCAGACGTAACGCTGGAGCAAGATTTGTTGCGCCGCGATCTGACGATCAATGCAATCGCACAAGACACGGACGGCAACCTGATCGACCCCTACAACGGCGAGCAAGATCTTGCCAACAAACAGTTGCGCCATGTGTCACCGGCGTTTAGCGAAGACCCGCTGCGAGTTTTACGGGTAGCGCGTTTCGCCGCGCGGTTTGCCCATCTTGGGTTTGTTGTCGCGACTGAAACGCAGGATTTGCTTCGAACCATGGTGAACAGTGGAGAGTTGAATGATCTGGTCGCCGAGCGCGTTTGGCAGGAATGCGCCAAGGGTTTGGCGACGCCAATGCCGCAGCGGTTTATTACTGCGCTGCGCGGCTGTGATGCATTACGCATCATTTTTCCCGAGGTCGATCGGTTATTCGGCGTGCCGCAGCCACCAAAATACCACCCGGAAATCGACACAGGTGAACATGTACTATTAGCACTGCAACAAGCCGCGGAGTTGCAGACGTCGACGGCAGTTCGCTTTGCCGTGTTGCTGCATGATCTAGGCAAAGGCATAACACCGGCGGAGGATCTACCGAATCACCATGGCCACGAGAAACTTGGTTGTCCATTGGTTGAGGAGGTCTGTTCGCGTTTGCGTGCGCCAAAAGAATATCGCAGTCTCGCGTTGAAGGTGTGCGAGTGGCATTTGCATAGCCATCGCGCGTTGCAGCTGAAACCGGCAACCGTATTAAAACTGTTTGAAGCGCTCGATGTATGGCGTCGGCCGCATTTGTTTACCGAGTTTCTACTCGCCAGCGAGGCGGATGCACGTGGACGAACTGGCTTGGAAAACCAGCCCTATCGGCAGGCTGAATACTTACGCGCGGCGTTGGATGCCTGTGCGATAGTTAACATCCAGAGTTTGGTCGATGAAGGATTGAGTGGCTCTAAGTTGGGACAGCAGCTTCGCGCGCAGCGTGTTGTCGCCTTGACTGCCTTTAAAGATAACAACATGGGTGCTTACGTTTGAGTGCCGCGCTCAATCACCACTCCCACAACACGGGCGTTAGGTAATGCGCCTGGTTTGCTAATACGCAATCGCAACCAACTAACCGAAAAATCGTTTAATACCAATTCCGCTACGCGCTCGGCTAAGGTTTCCAGCAGTTGGCAGTCGCTACTCTCAACCAGAGATGAGATTCGTTCGCCCACTGCTTGATAGTCCAGTGCGTCGCGTACATTGCCGGTTTTGGCTGGCGTCTTGATGTCGGACGCCATATCCAGGTCGAACGTAAGCGACTGCCGTACCTCGCGCTCCCAGGGATGAACGCCGATGATGGTGGCTATTTGCAGTTCACGTATAAAAACTATGTCCACGAAAGAGTCCTGGGTTTAAATGGCGGGCAGCGTGTCCAGTGGCCAGCGTGGCTGCGCGGCGAAGCTGAGATCGCCGCGCTCGCCAGCGAGTATGCGTTGGCAACCTGCATAGGCGATCATCGCGCCGTTGTCGGTACAGAATTCCTGCTTGGGGTAATAGACCGTGAAATCTTCGTTTGCCGCCGCTGCGCCTAAGTCGGCACGCAGACGTAAGTTGGCGCTTACGCCACCGGCGATCACCAAATGTTTTAGCCGGGTTTGCTTGAGCGCACGTCGACACTTGATAATCAAGGTGTCGACCACGGCGGCTTCGAAGGCTTGTGCGATATCGGCGCGGTCTTGCGGGTCGAGCTGGCCCTGTGCGTCTTTTTGATCATTAACCGTATTCAGCGTAAACGTTTTTAGTCCGCTGAAACTGAAGTCAAGGCCTGGTCGGTTTACCATCGGCCGGGGAAATTCGTAGCGACCGGCTACGCCTTGGGTGGCTAGTTTGCCTATTTGCGGGCCGCCGGGGTAGCTCAAGCCCAGCATCTTAGCAGCTTTGTCGAACGCTTCACCGGCTGCATCGTCAAGCGACTCGCCCAGAATTTCATAGCCGCCGATGCGCTCCACCCGCACCAGCATGGTGTGGCCGCCGGAAACCAGCAGCGCAATAAAAGGGAAGGGTGGTGAATTTTCTTCCAACATTGGCGCCAGCAAATGGCCTTCCATGTGATGTACACCGATTGCCGGGCGACCCCATGCGTACGCCAGCGAACGCGCGAATGCGGCACCCACTAACAGCGCACCTACCAGGCCTGGCCCGGCAGTGTAGGCCACGCCGTCGATAGCGTCTGCATTGGTATCGGCCTCAGCCATCACTTGCTGCAGCAGCGGCAGCAATTTGCGCACGTGATCGCGCGAGGCTAGTTCTGGTACCACGCCGCCGTAATCGATATGCAAATCAACTTGACTGTGCAAGGCATGGGCAAGCAAGCCGACGTCGCTGTCATAAATGGCGACGGCCGTTTCGTCGCAAGAGGTTTCTATGCCGAGTATTCGCACGTTTGGGCACTTATATTTTTCGAGATGGTCTATAGTAATCAAAGCGCAGCGCCTTTGCATTTTATCGGGTGAAAGGCTAAAATTTGCGCCCCTTACGATTTGGACACTTTGGAACCAATGAATGCCTGCCATTAAACTTAAAGAAAATGAACCATTTGATATAGCATTGCGCCGTTTCAAGCGTTCCTGCGAGAAGGCCGGTGTGCTGGCAGAAGTACGGCGTCGCGAGTTCTACGAGAAACCCACTTCGGTACGCAAGCGAAAGGCTGCGGCGGCCGTGAAACGTCACGCCAAGAAAGTATCGCGCGAGAATCGCAAACAAAAACGTTTGTACTAGCCCGCGTTTCTCTCCTGAAACCATCCTGCACGAATATAGCGGTACCGCATGACTGACGTGTCCCTGAAAGAACAGCTTACCGCCGCAATGAAAGACGCGATGCGCGCCAAGGCCAAGGCGCGGTTGGGCGCTATTCGACTGATTCAATCCGAAATAAAACGCATAGAAGTTGATGAGCGTGTCGAAGTTGATGACGCGCGTGTGCTGGCCGTGCTGGATAAGATGAAAAAGCAGCGCAAAGACTCGATTGAGCAGTTTACGGCCGGTGGTCGACCCGAACTGGCTGAAATTGAAGCGGCCGAAATTGCCGTCATTGAAGAATTTATGCCCGCCGCTTTGGGCGCAGACGAAATCGATCAATTAATCAACGCGGCCTTGGCCGAAACCGGCGCCAGCTCGATCAAGGATATGGGCAAGGTCATGGCCATGCTCAAACCTCAACTGCAAGGTCGCGCCGATATGGGCCAGGTAAGCCAGCAAATCAAAGCCGCGCTGACCAGTTAGCCAACTCTCGACTTTTAGTCGACGCACTAACCCTCACCGCCGCTATACTAGCCTTTCTATCACACCCTGTGACAGCCCACTATGCCGGGTCGCATCCCACAAGAGTTTATTGATCAACTACTCGACCGCGTCGATATCGTCGACGTGATCGACTCACGCGTCAATTTACGTAAGTCGGGCCGCAATTTCATGGCCTGTTGTCCATTCCATGATGAAAAAACACCATCTTTCAGCGTGCAACCGGAAAAACAGTTCTACCACTGCTTTGGTTGCGGCGCGGGCGGCAATGCCATCGGCTTTTTGATGGAATACGAGCGTCTGGAGTTTCCGCTTGCTGTTGAGCAACTGGCGGCCAAATGCGGTATGCAAGTGCCGCGCGAAACCAACGAACAACGGGAGCAGACCGAGAAAAAGCATAATTTGTATGACACGCTGACACAGGCTGACCGATTTTATCGGCGCCAGTGGCGTGATCATAAACAGGCTGCAACCGCTAAAACGTATCTAAAGAAACGCGGCTTGAGCGGCGAGATAGCCGCCCAATTCGGCCTAGGTTATGCACCGCCTGGCTGGGAAAACCTGCTCAGCGAGGTTAAATCCGACAATGACAAGGTCGAACTGTTGCTGCAAAGCGGCATGCTGGTCAGCCGTGATGAAAACCGCGTTTACGACTTCTTTCGTGATCGCATCATGTTTCCAATCCGCGATTCCCGAGGCCGCACAATAGCCTTCGGCGGGCGCGTACTCGGTAACGAGAAGCCGAAATACCTGAATTCGCCAGAGTCGCCTATTTTTCACAAGGGCCGCGAGTTATATGGCTTGTTTGAAGCACGCCAGGCCAATAAACACCTTAGCAAAGTGCTGGTCGTGGAAGGCTACATGGACGTTATCGCGCTCGCCCAGCAGGGTATCACCTACGCCGTAGCGACCCTGGGCACCGCCACCAGCAGCGTGCATTTGCAGCAACTGTTTCGTCAGTGTTCGGAAATCGTGTTTTGCTTTGACGGCGATGCAGCCGGTTTGAAGGCCGCGCAGCGCGCGCTCGACACGGTGTTGCCGTTAATGGAAGACGGTCGCCAGGTGCGGTTTCTGTTGCTGCCTGCCGATGAAGACCCCGACACACTAGTGCGCAGTGAAGGCGCGGATAAGTTTGAGCAACGGGTCAGCACTGCCACGCCCTTGTCCGAATACGTTTTCGACGCCGTATCGGAAGGCGTGGATACAAGCACGGCGGATGGCAAGGCGCGGCTCAGTCAATTGGCGTTGCAGTTTGTGCAAAAATTGCCCGATGGCGCCTTTCGCGCGCTCATGTTAGCCGAGCTGGGCCAACGGACCGGACTAACGCCTGATACTGTGACGCGCTTGGTGAAACAAGATATTGAGCCGCCCATCGAGCAATCGTCTGTCGGCGCAGAGCCAATGCAGCGCCCGGCTCGGCGTAGCAGCAACGCTCCGGAAACTTTTAGTTTGGCCGAATCGGCCATCAGCATGCTGCTGTACAGACCCCAGTTAGCCGGACAGGTGCCCGATTTGGCTGTGTTGGAACAGTTGCCGGACGCCGATATTCAGTTGTTAACCGAGCTGCTCAAGTTGCTGCATCGACGGCCTGAGTCCTCAACTGGCGTGCTGCTCGGCTACTGGTACGGCAAGCCGGAAGGCGAAAAATTGAGCGGTTTGTGTGGTCGTGGCATTGAACTTTTGCGCGAAGGCGTTGACATACTTGATCGAGCGGGCGGCGACAAGTTCGAGTTCGAGGTCGGCATTGAACGACAGTTTCTCGATACGGTCAAAAAGATTGAAGGGATGCAAAAAGAGACACGTGTGAATCAGCTGCTGGCGCTAGCACGCGAATCCCAATTGGATGAGCAGCAACGGGCCGAACTTGCGCAATTATTGAACGGACGCAAGAAATGAGAGCAAACCGGCATGTAAAACGCCTAGTGCTACCTGCAGTCATATTTACATCGACCTAAACTTAGTACTTGATAGCTTTTTCAGTTATAATGGCGGGCTAACTTTGCTAAATACCATCGGATTGACACCTACATGATTGAAGCCAAAACCTCGCAAAAGTCGCGGTTACGTCAACTTATTGCTCGCGGAAAGGAACAAGGCTATTTGACCTACGCTGAGGTCAATGATCACCTGCCTGAAGATATCGCCGATCCGGACCAGGTCGAAGACATCATTCAAATGATCAACGACTTGGGTATTCAGGTATTTGAGGAGGCCCCCGACGCCGACACCCTCTTATTAAACGAAGACGACTCAGCCGACGAAATTGCCGCTGCCGAAGCTGCTGCAGCACTTGCCGCGGTGGAAACGGAAGTTGGCCGCACGACCGACCCCGTGCGCATGTATATGCGCGAGATGGGTACCGTAGAATTGTTGACCCGCGAAGGCGAGATTGGTATCGCCAAGCGCATCGAGGAAGGCATCCG
>JBPCXM010000695.1:0-9308 GCA_051008535.1 Pseudomonadales bacterium
CACCTTCAGCGATGACCGACTGCTCGAGCAAACCGGAGATCACTGTGAGAGGGGTGCGTAGCTCATGAGACACATTGGCGACGAAGTCACGTTTCGCTTCACCGAGGTGATACTGGCGAGTAATATCGCTTACCACCAGCATTTGCTGCTGTTGTGAGGCAAGCGGAGTAACAAGCAGTGACAAAATATTGGTCCTATTTCCGGGGGCCGAAAATACTAGTGGCTGGCTGTAGTCTTCGGCTGCTAGGTATTCGTCGAGTAGCGGTTCATTTAGCCATTGCGACAAATACTGTCCAGTGGCTGCGGAACTACTGATGCCTAACAAGCGCTGTGCCGCGGCGTTCGACCATTCGATATAGCCGTTTTGATCGAGTATGACTACGGCGTCGGGCAGAGCGCTAACCGCCGAACGGAAGCGGCTAAGAGAATCCGTTAGATCGTACTCACGCACGCTGTAAGTCTCGCGTAGCTGCCGCATCTCTTCCAGAATCGCTTTCCAGAAGCCGAAGGGCGCGCTTGTTTTGTCGCTGGTGTTGCCACCAAGCAACCGCGCCAAGCGAATTATGTGGAATAGGTGCCAACCTATATAGCCAAGCAAGCCAAACACCAAGCCGTGCAGCGCTCCGCCGAGTAGTGCTCCCAAAGCGATTGTAACGCCGGCTATTGCCAGGAACAGGCCTAATTCTTGTTTCCAGTTAGCTGGCATTGCCACCTTGAAGAGGTGCTAGTCGCGGGATGAGAAGCGGTAGCCGGTACCGCGAACGGTTTGAATAAAGCGATCGTGGCCGCTGGCCTCAAGCATGATGCGCAGGCGGCGAATTTGCACATCCACGGTGCGCTCTTCTACATAGGAGTCGGTGCCCCACACTAGGTCAAGCAACTGTTGCCGGCTGTACACCCGTTCCTGATGAGTCATAAAAAACAACAATAGTTGAAACTCCATTGGCGCGAGTTCCAGTTGCTCACCATTGACACTGACTCGGTGTGTCTCAGGGTTTAAGCTGAGGGAGTCGACCTCGACAATTTCGCCAGAGCCTGGCTCTGTGGTGCGACGCAACACTGCTGCCATACGCGCCAATAGTTCGGCGAACGAGAAGGGCTTGGAAACATAGTCATCGGCGGCCGCCTGTAGTGCGGCCACCTTGTCCGTCTCTTCGGCGCGTGCGGTTAGCATGATGATGGGAATATCCCGAGTAGAGGAGTTTTTGCGCAGTGAACGAGCGAAGTCAAAGCCCGACTGGCCGGGCATCATCCAGTCCAGCAGGATTAAGTCGGGGCGCTGGGAGCTGATTGACTGTCTGGCCTCTAATGCGCTGCCGGCAAGCTGCACGGCATAGTCTGCCTGCTCGAGGCCGAGTTTCATCATCTCGCATATGGCTGCGTCGTCGTCAACAACGAGTATTTGAGTCATTAGCTGATTCGCTCAGATGCAAAACGCGGCGAGTCAAAAGTGTCTATTTTAGCCGTAACGGCCCTCGATGTAGTCGGCAGTTTCCTGTTTTTTGGGAGTCACAAACATCTCGTCTGTCGCGGTATGTTCTATGACCTTACCCATCAACATGAAGATACACTCTTCGCTGGCGCGTCGCGCCTGCGCCATATTGTGGGTGACGATAAGAATGGAGTACTTGCCGCGCAATTCCCAGATCAACTCCTCCACCGCTTCAGTACCTTTTGGGTCAAGCGCGGAGCAGGGCTCGTCCATTAGCAGCAGACCAGGTTTAACCGGTAGAAGGCGGGCGATACATAGCTTCTGTTGCTCCTCCAGCGATAGCTCCGTGGCGCGTTTATGCAACCGGTCTTTGACCTTGTCCCACAGCAAGACCTGATTTAGCGCGTCCTCGGCGATGGCGTCTTGTTCGCTGCGCGATGCACGCTTGCCAGTCGAGTGCAGGTTGTAGCCGAACAGCACGTTATCGCGAATTGAGATGGGTAGCGGATTGGGCCGCTGGAACACCATACCGACCTGTTTGCGCACTTGCACCAGTTCCACGGCTGAGTCATAAATATTATGGCCAAAGACGGCGATCGTACCATCGATGCGCACATAACCCAGCCGTTCGTTGATGCGATTGACGCTGCGCAGTAAGGTGGACTTACCACAACCAGAAGGGCCGATCAGCGAAGTGATAATGCCTTGTTTGATATTTAGGTCTACATCAAACAAGGCTTGAAAATCGCCGTACCAGAGGTTCAGCTGTTCAGTGCAGATGGCGTATGCAGCTTGCTGGTCGAGCTTGGCTTGATTGGATGCATTCATGTCGTTAACCGAAGCGGCCCTCGACGTAATCACTGGTGCGTTGATCTTTGACCTTACCGTTGAATAAATCCTCGGTCGTACCGACTTCCACACACTCGCCGTCGAGAAAAAATGCGGTACGACTGGCCAGCCGGCGCGCCTGTTGCACCAGGTTGGTGACCAGAATAATTGTCATCTCCTGTTTCAGTTCCTTGAGCACGTCTTCGATGCGCATGGTGGTGACCGGGTCGACGGCGATGGAGAATTCGTCCAACATCAGTAATTCCGGTTCCTGCGACAGCGCTCTGGCGATGGTCAATCGCTGTTGCTGACCGCCTGAGAGCAGGCTGCCTAGCGAGTTCAAACGATCTTTGACTTCGTCCCACAGGGCAGCGCGGGTCAGGCAGCGCTCAACGATAACATCTAGGTCGGCTTTTTGTTTGAGCCCCGAAAGTCGCGGTGCGAGCGCAACGTTGTCGTAAATTGTCATCGGCAAGCCGACCGGTAACGGGAACACAACGCCTATGCGTGAGCGTAAGGCGTAGACGTTCTTCAAGTCCCGTACATTGCGGCCGTTGAACAAAACGTCACCCTGCACTTGCATATTGGAGTTGAACATATCCATGCGGTTCAAGCTCTTTAGAAATGAAGTCTTGCCCGCATTGGCCGGGCCGATAATGCCGAACACCTCATTTTCTTCAATGCCGAAGCTCACATTTCGCAACACCGGCTTATGGTCGTAACTGATAGTGAGGTCGCGCACTTCCAGTTTGAAATCGGCCTGCTCGGCGGCCGCCGTTGCGGCGCTTACCATTTCTTTTTGCCACGCAGATAGGTGCGAAAGGCGATAGACAAGCTATTCATCAGCAATACCATCGCAATCAGTACAAGGGCAACTCCGTAGGGTAGGTCTTCGGGAACACCGGGCACCTGGGTCGAGACCACAAACAGGTGCAACGACATCGCCATGGTCTGGTCGAAGACACCCTGCGGTAGAAACGGGGTAAAAAAGACCGCACCGGTAAACATAATGGGTGCCGTCTCACCGGCAGTGCGCGATACCTCGAGAATAACGCCAGTCAAAATACCGGAGACGGCATTCGGCAGCACTACTCGGCGAATCGTTTGCCAGCGCGTAGCGCCCATATTCCAACACGCCTCGCGGAAAGCATAAGGCACCGCCTGCAGCGATTCACGGGTGGCGACAATTACCACTGGCAAGGTCATGATGGCTAGTGTCAGACTGGCCGCCAGAATGCTGGTGCCAAAACCAAAAAATAGTACGAACGCTCCTACCCCAAACAGGGCGTGGACAATCGATGGTACGCCCGCCAGGTTGATAATCGCCAGGTTAATCATGCGGGTGAACCAGTTGTTCCCGGCGTACTCGCTGAGATAAATCGCCGCGGCGATACCCAGCGGTACCGAAATCAGCAACGCCACGGCCACTAACCACACCGTACCTAACAGGGCGGGTAAAATACCCCCTGCCGTCATGCCATTGGTTGGGGCGGTGAATAAGAAGTCCAGTGAGATGACCGAGCTGCCCTTGATAACCAACATGGTCAAAATGATCAATACCGGTGTAATCAGCAGTGTGGTGATTAACAGGAACAGTACGCGGAACAAGCCTTGTACTCGCTGGTTCCTCTTGTTCAGTTCGGATGCTTCGAACATATTAATATCTCCTTGTCGGAGTACTAGTCTAGCTGTTGCGGACGCCGCGGACGATTAAGTCGGCAGTTAGGTTAATAACAAAGGTGATCAGGAACAGAAAGATCCCGATCGTAAACAACGCCTGATAATGATCGGAGCCAACGGCGGTCTCACCCAACTCTGCAGCAATGGTAGCCGTTAGCGCGCGTACCGAGTCAAACACGCTGCCGGGCATATTGATCGAGTGGCCCGTGGCCATTAGCACGGCCATGGTTTCGCCGAAGCCACGGCCAACACCCAATAACACCGCACCCAGCAAGCCATTCTTGGCCGCTGGCAGTACCGTTTTGTAGATCACCTGCCAACGGGTAGCGCCCATGGCTTCGGCGGCTTCGCGGTAACGATCGGGCACTGCCTTGAGCGCATCTTCGGCAATGGAGGTCATAATGGGGGCCGCCATCAGACCGAGGATGATGCCGGCGTTTAACACGTTTAAACCCACCGGCACATCAAACACGTCGATGATCAGTGGATTCATAATACTGAGGCCGATAAACCCCCACACCACCGAAGGAATAGCCGCCAGCAGTTCGACCAGTATCTTCAACGCTTCGCGCGTTCTGCCAGTAGCAAATTCGGCGATATACACAGCGGCGGCAAGCGAAAAGGGGATGGCGACCAGCATTGCCAGGCCGGTGACGCTAGCAGTGCCTGCAATAAGGGCTAGAATGCCATATTCCGGGTCGTCTTCATCGGCCGGGTACCAATAAGGTGAGGTGAAAAATTCCTTGAATTCGAAGCGATCTAGAATGAATCCCAAACCTTCTTTGGTGATAAAGAGAAAAATGCCGATGATGAAAATAATCGCTGAGATACCACCGATAAACACCAACACCTGCACCAACTTGTCGACGTACCAGTCGGTGTTGCGGCGATCGAAATCAACACTATTGGCAGTACGCTGCTGGCTTGCTTGCCGCATATCAGTGCGCCTGTTCGCCGCGCAGTAATTCCATCAGATCACGCACATGCACCGCGATATCGCGGTATAGATCTTCAAGCCGCTTATTGTTCACGGCGGCGTCAGCACCGGTAGGAGCCGGTCCAACATCCCATTCCAGTAGCACGGTATGGAAAGGAACAAGGTCGAAGTAAGATTTGACTGGTCCTTCCAGACTTACGATAACGTGATGGTTGGCGAGTGCCAGCGTGCTGGTGTCAATTGGTGCAGGCTTGATGCTTTCACTAATGCTAACCCCGTGGCCGTCGAGGAATTCCTGCATCGCTGCGTTTACGCTAGTGGCAGGATGGCGTCCGCCGCTGCTATAACTGCCGCTTTCGGGAAAACTCTTGCGAGCAATGGCCGCGGCCATCTGACTTTGGCAACTATTGTCTTCGTCTACGAACAGAATATTGTAAACTTTGGGTGCCTTGGTATCGCCGCTAACGGCAAATACGGTTTCCTCACACAGATTTTTGGCTTGGTCGGCTACTCGTTTCAACTGGTTGAACACCGCGAACATGGCCAGCAGGTTCTTAACGGCTTCGCGTTCGTCATTGGCCATCAATTCGGCGTATACCAGATCGAGATCGTTCTCCATGCTCTCTTCCATGACCATAGTGGCTCTGGCTTGGTCGGCATCCAGCTCGTTGAATGCCTTAATGGCTTGCTGCAGCATAAGTTGGGTGTCATCGCTGACACGTTCAAGTTCCCTCGCCAAAGGCCCCGATGGTGGTTCGGCCAATTGCAACACCTCGCGACCGATGGTGGCGGCATAGTCGCCGATGCGCTCCAGTTCGATGTTGGCACGAATCACTGACGACAGCAGGCGCAAATGACCGGCGCTGGGTAAATGGGTGGCAATAAATTTGTGGCACAGCAAGTCGATCTTGCGCATCAAGCGGTTGATGGGATGGTCGGCCAGCACTGTCGCTGCGGCCAGCTTGGTATTGCCGGTCAGCAGCGCGTGCATGGCATTCTTGACGGCTGCCTCTACTTGCGTTGACATCGCTGCTACATGTTCGCGGATGACCGTCAGGTCGCGTTCCAGGCGTTCTTCATAATGGGCCATTGGTGGGTATCCTACAATGGTGCGTCGTGCGTACGGATGAAGTCTGTTACCTCAGTTCTAATTGCAATGCTCAGTCACACTTGACGTCGCTGACCGGAGCATAACCTTTTTTCAACAAAATACATTGGCCGATATCGCTAAGAATCCAATCCAAATAATCTTTGATAGCACCTTTGGGTTCGCCGTTTGTGTACATAAACAGTGGCCGGGCGATAGGGTAACTGCGGTCGCTGGCTGTAGCAACGGTGGGAGTCACGCAAGCCTCTTCGCCGGCTTTGGAAATACACATTGTTTTTAAATGGTCGGTCGCGTACGCCAGGCCGCTATAACCAATTGCGCAAGGCGTTTTCTCTACTAGGTCGACAACGTCTTTAGAGCCGTGCATATCCAGCGTACCTTGGCGATACTTGCTCTTTTTCCCCAACACTGCTTCCTTGAAATACGCATAGGTACCGGAATTATTCTGCCGGCTGACGACTACGATTTTGTCGCTCTTGCAGCCTGGAATCGAAATACCCAGATCTGACCACTTGGAGATTTTTTTGCCGCGCGCATAAACACCTCTCAACTGCTCCAGAGACAGCGTGTTAACCGGATTATCTTTATGGATAAAGACCGCCAGTGCGTCGTAACCAACGACGTTTTCCACGGGTTGCTGGCCGTTTTTCTTGGCCAACTGCAGCTCCTTGTCTTTCATATTGCGGCTGGCATTGGCGATGTCCACTGTGCCATTGATCATGGCGGCAATACCGGTTCCCGAGCCGCCACCCGAAACGGCAACGGCAACATCAGGATTGACCTTGGGATAGGCTTCGGCCCAGGCCTGGGCAACGTTGACCAGCGTGTCTGATCCCTTGTTTTGAATCAGTTCGCGCGCATTGGCGGTGTTGGCCAATAATAAAGCGGCAGCCAATATTGACGTGACAGTAACCCGTCTAAATTTCATACGATGCACTCCCATAGAGTATCGTTAAAAACAAATACAGGGACATATCGTGATGCTCAGCACGTGAACCAAAACGACACAACCACTACGAAAGTACTCTAGTTGCCAATTGTTACAGTTTTATGACAGCCGAATGAATATTTGTCGCTCAATTTTATGCTTCTTAGCGGCATCGCCGTTGTGTATGGCGCCCGTGAGCGTCAGTTTCGAGAATTACTAATGATTAATAAATAACCATCAATAGCAGCCGGATAGCTCGTCTTATATTCAACGAGTTCGGCGTCGAGTTTCTTTTCGCATTTCTTTGCCAGTTTCAAAAAGGTTTCGCGACCAGGATCGGCAATGATCACTTGCCGCACGCCCGACGCCAAAGATTTTTTAATGGCTTTGTAGAGCGATGTCACCATGTTGTCCCAAAAGCAAATATCGCTGCCAACTACAACATCCTGCTTGGCGAGTGATTTACGGGAAACTTTATGGAATTTGTTACATTTGGTTTTTAGCGTGACGTCGTTCAGCGCGGCTTGCACATTGAGATACGGAAACACGTTTTCATCGGCGTCTACCGCCGTGACATTAGCTTGATGGCGCACTGCACAATATATGGATAGCGATCCCCAGCCGCAACCCAGGTCCATCACCCGGCTGCGCGGTGCGAGCGGGTTTTTTTCCAGATAGTCCATAACCAGGTAGCTCGAGTCCCACACCTTGGTGCCATGTATGATGGGTTCTGAGCGCTTACGCAGGCGTTTAACGAGCTTATGTTTTTTCTTTAAGGTGTAAACACCGTACGCATCGTTGAGATGCTTGTCTCGATGGCTGCTGGTATCGGTTAAGTTCAATGCATTTACCTCTAAGTACGAATGTGATAATACGTCTTATTCAACGCTGAGTTTAAATCCGGCGGATTTTAGATAGTTGGTTTCTTGCTCCAGATCGGCCTGGGTTAGCGGGTGTTCCGCTAACCAATTTGCGGGGAACTGCAGCAATAAGTTTTCCGAATCTACGCTTAGCGTTAGTTCGGATGGATGGTTGTCCAGCCGCGAACGGTTCAATAGTACCGCCAGCCTAAGTAAAACCGTTAGACGCTTGGCCTTGCGCGCTGCTTTTTCTCGCAGCACATCGAAAAGCTCGTTGTGAAACTTGCGGCGGTGTGAGCGCACGAGGGCAGCCAGCGTTGTTTGCTCCTGGCGCGAAAAACCTGGCAAGTCAGCGTGTTGGATCAAGTAAGCGCCGTGTTTGTGATACTGGGCGTGGGCAATGTCCAGGCCAATTTCGTGCAGGTACGCGGCCCAGTTGAGCAGCTTTTTATGATAAGAGTCGCGTAACCGCCACGCCTTAGCGACCTGCTGGTGTAAAATTTGCGCGCTTGCCTCGACCCGTTTTGCTTGCAGCTCGCCAACATGGTAACGCTCGCCGAGATCAATCACCGTTTCATTGCGTACATCCGCGTTGCTGATCCGCCCGAGCATGTCGTACAGCAAGCCTTCGCGCAAAGCGCCTTCAGAAGTGGTCATCTCCTTGATCTCAAGGCTGCTAAACGCAGCCTTGAGAATGGCGACGCCACCCGGTAGAACGTTGGCTCGTCGTTGTTCAATACCATCGATGTTAATTTTTTTGCTGTCGCCCAACTCGATCAATAATGCGCCCAGCTTGTCCAATGCCTCGGCCGTAATCAGGTGATCATGCCAACCTTGCTGGCGAATGATGTTGCTGATTGCTCGTATTGTCCCGGAAGAACCGATAGCCACTTCCCAGCCGCTGCTGCGGTATGCGGCACGCAGCCACTCCAGCTCACGCAAGGCAAATAATTCCGCAGCGCGCATACGCTTCTTGCTAATGCGGCCGTCCGGGAAGAACTTGCGACTCATGCTGACACAGCCCATGTACAGACTTTGTTTTTGCAGCGGGGTAAACCCCGTGCCCACAATCAATTCTGTACTACCGCCGCCGATATCAATCACCAGCCGTTTCTGCGCATCGGTTTGTACGCTATGCGCCACTCCAAGGTAGACCAACCGCGCTTCTTCGTAGCCGGAAATAATTTCTATCTGGCGGCCTAGCACGGCATCCGCTTGTTGCAGAAATTTCCCGGCGTTGCGGGCTTTGCGTAAAGTGTTGGTACCAACCGCGCGCACATTGCTGGCGGGTATGTCGGTCAAGCGCTGGCCAAAGCGTTGCAGGCAATCGAGGGCGCGGTCAATCGTGTCTTGCGCGAGAATGCTTTGCTCATCGAGTCCGCTCGCAAGTTGCACCATTTCACGCATGCGGTCGATAGTGCGCAGCCGGCCGGAGGGTTCCACCCTGGCAATTTTCATATGAAAACTGTTAGAGCCGAGATCGATTGCCGCAAGGAACTCAGGTTTGGCTTCGGACATATTGTTTATTAGCCTGA
>JBPCXM010000696.1:0-3176 GCA_051008535.1 Pseudomonadales bacterium
GGAAAGTTTGATCATAAGACGCGCGTGCAACTGATTGTGCTACGGGGCGTTTATCCCGAGCTGAAAGACTGGGGGGATTTGGCGATTTCAATGGCATGGGGCGACTACTCGAAGGCGGTGCTGTTAACCGCCTGGAGCGATAAGTCACTTGATGTACGCGATGAAAATTTCCTGAACTTCCTCTGCTGGCAGCAGACGCGTATTCCCTTCGGCTGGGACGATAAAATCACAGATCTTGCAAAAGCCAACGAATGGCGTAAAGGTTGACGTTTAAAACGGACGTACCTCCTGAAAATCAGATCGGATTGAAATCATTGGCTTTACCGGACAGTTGCTGATGCATGGCGCGCATGCATCGTTAACTGTTTACAGTGCTTATAGCAGTTTGCTCTTTGTTCAAGTCTCGCCGTCAATTGACGTTGGAGAATCTGGCGCTCCGTCAACAACCCGCCATGCTCAAACCATCAGTGAAGCGCACGCGGGTATCGCCTGTCTACCGCTTGATTTGGATCCTGTTCTCGAAACATGTCGACGGATGGCGGGCGATGTTGCATACAATGCACTCCGATACCGTTGTGCGCGGGCATCGCGAAGGTTTTCGACGCTACTGGACCTGGAAAAGTCGTCGCCATCACGCGAGTCGACCGTCCGTTGATTAACACATACACAAGCTCATCCGACAAATGCAATCGACGAATACTGGTTGGAGCGCCCCTCGAATCCATGGGGTGTTGCTCAAGCTTGGCATCGATATCTCTCAAGCAACGGTCTCAAAGTATATGGTTCGTCAGCAAGAACTGCCGGAGTACGATTAAATTTTCAGGAGGGACAGGTCACGACATAGAAAGGAAAGCACGCGCGTCAATAGCCGGCAAGCATACGGACTAACGGGCACTTTGGCAGCCAGCTGCTAAAGTCTCGCCGCTTATCAAATCAAGTTAATGCCATACTGATGGCAAATTAATCAGAGTCATTGGTCGCATTCGCCAACGTATCGAGCATGAATACGTTGAGAAAACGTCATGTTCTTACCACCTAGCTTGACTGATAGTACACCGTCGATGTTCTTACTATGCGCTTGGATGATCGCAGCGCCTGCTGTGCCACTACTACTCGGGCATGTAAGCAAATGCAAGGTCGAACCACCCATTTGTTCTCCGCCTGACCAGTTGCAGCCTTCGAAGGCCGAATTGTCGAGAATTGGAAAATAATTTGGCATCACATCACCAGTAATGCATCGATGGACACGGGTATCGGTATAACGCAGATTCTCGCGTAGATGTGGCATTGAAGTCTTAGTTTCAATTTCGTAGGCAGCGGCTGAGGCAAGCGTTGGGATAGCACCAACAATGAACAACATAGTAGCCGCGATACAAGCTTCGCAAATAAATGTTTGTTGTGTTAACCACCGCCGTTTATTCATGCTTTTCTGTGTTCTCTCACTCTCCAATTACTGGCACTCTCGGTCCTCTTTCTGCGGAGTATAGTAAGAATAAAAGCCCATTCCTCCTAAAGTCAAAGCTTATTGAATCGGGTTTTGTGGCCATCCAGTTAGAGACCGTCGTTGGAGGGTCCTGTCACGTTAACTTCAGTTGAACAAACGGTGTCCTGCATGCAACACAGTCTAGGCCGCGGCTGTTACGATTATCCACTCAGCCATTGAATAGCTGGGCCTTGTTGCATGGTTCATTGAATAACCTATCGCGCCGGGTTGTGTCGGCCTTACGCGATGCAATAGCCATTCGGCATTCCTAGCGGCGTCATTCTGTTCAAAATCGCACACGCAAGCGCGACATCGTCGTCTCCACCAAGCTGCGTTTTGTATAGCGCGATGAGTTGTCAGCTAAGAGGCGAGAATTTCGCTAGTGTCGGCATTAACAACTATGTGCAGCTTTTGACACGCGCGGCGCGTGGGTGGAGTGGAGCCTGGAACAGTGCCGCTATGGCCTCTGCGGAAAACTACAGCGAGAGGTCGCCTCATTTTCGCAGTCCGGCTTCGTACTCGCGCCAGTTCCGCACGCGATAGTGTTGCTTGGTATACTTCAGTTGTGTACGCTTTGGGTATCGCTGCCCCGTATCATGGCCTACGTCCTTAAAAACAACACGGTATCAAAGCGGGAAGTGGGAGCTGCGCGGAGCCATGCAAAAAGGCCGATAAGTTATTGACCGAGATCTCACCCCTTTGGAGGAGCAGCTTTTTACTTCGCTGCCTCAGCAAAAATGCGTCAGACGACGTCCCTAAGTTGTTTATTGCCTTTCTGCATTCTGGCACTGATACTCTCTAGCACTGCGGCGCCAGAAGAGGTGACCGTCGAAGCAGGCAAAGTTTCTCTCCTTCATGCTATGTTAGAGCACACGACCTGGCCCCAGGAGGACCAGATTGATCGCTTCGTTATCGGTCTTTACGGGCGCGACAAAGAATTCTTGAAAGTGCTCAGGAAAGAAGCGCCGAAATTCAAGGTGCGCGGCAAATCCGTAGTAGCTACCTATTTCAGTTCAACGTCAGAAGCCAAAGCCGCCCACATACTGGTAATGGCCACGTCGAAAAACTCCAAATTGGTCGAGATCGAGCGTGCATTACATCTGAGCCATACCTTGATTGTCACCGATGGTAGTGACGATCAACGCCATATCATGGTCAACTTTACTCACCCTAGCGAGACGCGTCTGTCCTTCGAAATCAACCGCAGCAACATCGTTTATGCGGGCTTGCAGCTCTCGAAGGACATCCTGCTGTTCGGGGGTACCGAGCTCGATGCCGCAACCATCTATAAGGAAACCGAGGCAGAGCTGGTCCGTGCAATGGCAGTCGCGACCCAGCAACAACAGCAATTGGAAGCCCAACAGAAACTACTGGCCGAACAAGAGGGTACGATCGAGGAGCAGCGCAGACAGGTCGCGGTGAACAAAGCGGAACTGTTAAAACTGGAGCAGGAACTCACAGATATCCAGGCTACGCTGGAGGAGAGCGAAAACAAGCTGAGGGATAACGAAGCCGCACTGATGGAAAAGGAGAGCGTGCTTACAGAAAAGGAGGCTTTTATTGAAAGCTACTCCACGAAAATTGAACGCAATCTGCAGCGACTGGAGGGTCAGCAGGCAGAGATCGAGAAACAGGAGCGCCGGATAGCAGATCAGAACGAGGTGCTGATGAATCAGCTCAGCACCATAGAAAA